>JACDCM010000207.1 GCA_013817545.1 Gemmatimonadaceae bacterium
CGCATCGTCCATGCGGTTGGCTTTTACCGAATCGCGGACCATATACCTCAAAGTCAGACCGGAGACCGCCCTCGCTCGACTCGGCCATGACAGGAACACTAGACCCCTTTTAGGAGGTTCAGACCCACTATCCTCTCTGCTCCGGCTCCTGAGGGAACGCGAGGGGTATTACTCTCAAGCAGAGTCGGTCATAGATACCGATGTGCTTGATTTACAGGGCGTTATCGACGAAGTAGTGCGCCTTGCTAACGGAGATTCCTAGAAATTTTGCTATTGGCTCGCAATACCCGTAAGCTCGTTCCGGAGTGGTCGGTTTCATGAATTTGGTAACGCACCGAGAGCCGGCGAGTATACACCGCCGCTCGAACGCTACCTTATATATGGAACCGACCACTTAGTATACCTGTACATTCGTCGACTCTGTTACTCACACCTCCTCTTCTACTTATAAGTGACATTTCGCGTTATGGGACCGCACGAGCGCGGTAGATTTGCCCCGGAAGCCTGGGGACACCTCCTCGCTTTGAGCGGTTCCGGCGTCCTGAATGCTGCCGAATTCGAGCACGTCATTGAGCGCGCTCTTGCCGCGATCGACGGACGGATAGCGCTTGAAGACCTTAGGGCGATGATGGAAGGCGCCGGTCTTTCAGATGACGGCTCCGCCGGGAGCCACCTGACGGTACACTGATCGAAATGGTTGAAAAAAAGAAAACGACTCGTGCGAGAAAAACGGTCAGTAAGACTTCAGCGGCCAAACGTACCAAGCGTGTTGTCGCTGACGAGGCTTACGACGGAGATGACATCTCCGGCGCGGCGCCTTCTGGAGGACTGTCGCTCGTAATCGTCGAGTCTCCCGCCAAGGCCCGAACGATCGGAAAGTATCTGGGACGCGGATACCGCGTTAAGGCCACGGTGGGACACGTCATGGACCTGCCCAAGAAGAAACTCGGCATCGACGAGAAGACGTTCGAGCCTGAGCTGGTGCCTATCCCCGGAAAGGAAAAGACGATAGCAGACCTCAAGAGCGCCGCAAAGGGCTCGCGCGACATCTTCGTCGCGACCGACCCGGACCGGGAGGGCGAGGCTATAGCATGGCACGTCGCGGAGCTCATCAAGCACCGCGGGGGACCTCCCATCAGGCGCGTCCTCTTTCACGAAATCACCAAGGACGCCGTTCAAAAAGCGATAGCAAGTGCCGGCGTGATCGACGAAAAAAAGGTGGAGGCCCAGCAGGCCCGGCGCGTGCTCGACCGTCTGGTCGGCTACAAGGCCAGCCCCGTTCTATGGAAGACGGTCAAGACCGGCCTCTCCGCTGGCAGGGTCCAGACGGTCGCGCTGAGGCTCATCGTCGAGCGCGAGCGCGAAATCCGCGCGTTTAACGCAGTCGAATACTGGACCATTTCAGCAGTCCTTGAGAAAGACGGGCAGGAGTTCAAAGCCAAGCTCCATCATATAGATGGGGAAAAGGCTGACATTCCGAACGAAGCGGCAGCTCGGCAAATCCTCGAGCATCTCCGCGGTCGAGACCTCTTCCCGGTTACTGAAGTAAAACGGCGCGAGCGGCGAAAGAATCCTTCCGCGCCTTTCACTACCAGCACGCTTCAACAGGAAGCCGCCAAGAAACTCGGGTTCGGTTCCAAGCGGACCATGCGGCTCGCTCAGGATTTGTATGAGGGCATAGAGTTGGGCGATGAAGGCGCGACCGGTCTCATCACTTACATGCGCACGGACTCGACCAGGGTCGCCCCGAGCGCCGCCGAGCTCGCGAGGGATTATCTGCGCACGCTGTTCGGAAAGGAATCCCTTGCAGCCGGTCCGCAGCTGTATGGTAAAGCTGGCAACGCGCCGAAGACACAGGACGCGCACGAAGCTGTTCGGCCAACCGAACCCGGTCGGCGTCCGGACACGGTTAAACGTTACCTGTCGAATGACCAGTTCCGCTTGTACCAACTCATCTGGCAGCGATTCATGGCCTCGCAGATGGCGCCCGCTGTCTTCGATACAACGACGATCGATTTCAACATAGCCGCCGCGGGCAAGGGCAATCCTGTTGAGTACCTGTTTCGCGCAACCGGCAGCGTCATCAAGTTTCAGGGCTTTCTCGTGCTCTATCGCGAAGCGCATGAGGAAGGGGAAGGGAAAGCGCTCGAGGACGAACAGGCTCTCCCTTCGATCGAGATCGGGGAGAACATACCATGCCGGTCAGTGACGCCGCTGCAACACTTCACCGAGCCGCCGCCGCGCTTTTCGGAAGCCAGCCTCGTGAAGGAGCTCGAGCGGCTTGGCATTGGTCGGCCTTCTACATATGCGTCCATCATCTCCGTTCTGGCGGACAGACACTACGTCCAATTGGAGCAGCGCCGCTTCACGCCGACTTCCCTCGGTGAGACGGTTGAGAAGGTGATGATCAGGCAGTTCCCCGACATCTTCAACGTCGGGTTTACATCTGCCATGGAAGGTGAGCTCGACAGGATCGAGGAGGGGGAGGTCACCTGGAAACAGGTTCTCAAGGAGTTCTATGGCCCATTTGCCAAGAGCTTCGGAAATGTTGACGTCGAGGGGCTGATCGGAGCCGTGCACGACGTCTCAGTCATCACCAGAGAGCGCTGTCCGGAATGCGGCGGCAAGTTGCTGGTCAAGGGCGGATTCTTCGGTCCTTACATCGCATGCGAGAATCAGCCAAGAAAGAAGTGCACGTACACCAAGAAGCTTGGAGTCGATCGCAAGCCGGCGCGCCCGAGTAATGAGATCTGCCACGAGTGCGGCGCGCCAATGGTCATCAGGGTAAGCCGCACCGGAGAATTCCTCGGCTGCAGCAAATTTCCCAAGTGTCGCGGCACTCGTCCAATGCCCACTGGGGTGAAGTGTCCCAAGGACGGCGGTGAGGTAACGCAGCGCCGCTCCAAGAAGCGCGGTAAACCTTTCTGGGGCTGTGCGAACTATCCAGCGTGCGACTTCGTCATCTGGGGGAAACCTGTGCTCGAGACTTGCCCGGAGTGCGGTAACGCAGCCGCTGAGACCAAGCAGTCCAAAACGCGAGGAGAATACCGGCGGTGTCTCAAGTGCGAGAACGAGTGGGATGCGATCAAGGAGGAGGAGGCTGTATTGGTGGGTTGAAAGACTGACACCTTCTCAATGCGTTATCTTCCGCACGTGCAGGCAAGTCTTCCATCCATTTCGATCATCGGCGGCGGCCTCGCCGGCTCCGAAGCCGCTTGGCAGCTCGCTGAGCGCGGACACACTGTAACGCTCCACGAAATGCGCGGGATACGCCAAACTCCCGCCCACAAGACAGACTCCCTTGCTGAGTTGGTTTGCTCCAACACTTTCAAAAGCACAGAGCTCTCCAATGCCCACGGGCTTCTCAAAGCGGAGATGCGTGCGCTCGGCTCGGTCATCCTCCGTGCTGCGGATGAGGCCCGCGTGCCTGGCGGATCCGCGCTGACCGTTGACCGTGAGCTTTTTTCGCGCGGCGTGCATGACCGCATTACATCGCACAAGAAGATAACGATCGTTCGGGAGGAGGTGACCGCGCTTCCATCCCCCGGCATTATCGCCACCGGCCCACTCACGTCGGATTCCCTCGCTGCTGCCATTCGGACGCGATTGGGAGTTGAATCGCTTGCGTTCTACGACGCCATAGCACCGATAGTGGCGCGCGATTCGATAGACGAAGCCATCGTCTTCCGCGCGGCTCGCTATGGCAAGGAGACGATGGGGGACGCTGCCGGCGAGGGCGCCTACATCAATTGTCCCTTCAGCCGCGAGCAGTACGAGGCATTTCTCGATGCGCTCGTGTCGGCTGATCAGTTTCACGGTCACGAGTTCGACCAGGCGCCATTTTTTGAGGGTTGCATGCCCGTGGAAGTCATGGCGCAACGCGGGCGTGACACGCTGAGGTTCGGTCCGATGAAGCCGGTCGGATTACGCGATCCGCGATCCGGACGTCAGGCGTGGGCGGTCGCGCAGCTGCGCATGGAGGACCGCGCCGGTCAGATGTGGAACCTCGTCGGCTTCCAGACCCGCCTTCGCATTCCGGAACAGCAGCGCGTATTTCGGATGATCCCCGGGCTCGAGAACGCGGAGTTCCTTCGTTACGGCTCGATTCATCGAAATTCCTATGTGAACTCGCCTGCGTCTCTTACGCCGCATCTTTCACTGAAAGACGATCCGCAAACACTCTTTGCTGGTCAAATAACGGGAGTCGAAGGGTACACGGAAAGTGCCGCGTCCGGGTTGCTGGCAGGCATCAATCTCTCGCGCATGCTCGCCGGCGTGGAAGCGGCTGTTCCTCCGCCAACGACGATGCTGGGCGCCCTGTACCGATATTTGCGCGAGGCCGATCCCAGGCACTTTCAGCCAATGAACGCCAATTTCGGGCTCGTCGACGAACTTCCGGAGCCCGTCAAGGATAAGAAGCGGAAGCGCGAGCTCCTGGCGCAGCGAGCTTTGGCGCACATGGAGGAGTGGCGATCGGAGTTTGTTGACAGCCCAGTGCCCGCTGTCGCGAGCGTGGTGGCGTGAGGGAAAGCGCCGCGGCGTCTGTAGAGGAAGAGGTCGCCAAAGAGGTTTCGGGACAGGCGTCCCCCCCCCGAAAACACGATCTCGCCAAAACTGCCCCTTCGCGTGACCATTCCAACGCCAGTGCAGGCGAACCATCCTCACGGGCCGATCCGTCGCTTCCCTCGGACGTCTCCGCCTTCCTGCTCCAACTCCAGAAAGAACGCGACTATTCGCCTCACACCATTCTCGCCTACCAGCGCGACCTTCAGATTTTCAGCGGATTTCTATCTGGCTACCACGGCGTGCAGTCGTGGAGCTGGGCGGAGCTCGATCGCCTCGCCATTCGAGGCTTCCTCGGTCATCTCGCTCGCAAAGGTCTCAGTAAACGCTCCACCGCGCGCGCCCTGTCAGCCGTGCGTAGCTTCTATCGATACCTGCACCGCAACGAGATCGTTGATGTAAATCCGGCGCGCGGCGTCCTCACCCCGAAACAGAACAAGTATCTCCCAGCCTATCTCGACCGCGCCCAGATTGATCTCCTCTTCCAGATGGCTGAGGTGCGCGCGTGGGGCGGAAAATTCACTGACGTGCGGAACGCGGCGATCCTCGAGCTTTTCTATTCCACCGGCATGCGACTCTCGGAACTGGCTGGGATCAATCGGCAGGATCTCGACCTCATCTCGCAACAGGTCAAGGTGCGAGGGAAAGGGAAGAAGGAACGCATCATCCCCATTGGCGACCATGCTCAGCTAGCGCTTCGAAACTACGAGGCCAAACGCGACGAGCTGTTGCGGACGCTGCGAGGCTCACCGGCCGACCGTACCGCTTTCTTTCTGGGTCGCGCGGGAAAACGGATCGGCGTCCGAGCCGTACAGAACGCTGTCAAGGGATTTCTCGACCAGATAGATGAGGACGCGGGCCTCTCCGTTCACTCCCTGAGGCATACCTTCGCGACACACTTGCTCGATGCGGGCGCAGATCTTCGAGCCGTGCAGGAGCTTCTGGGGCACGCTTCGATATCGACTACGCAGATTTACACACACACCAGCGTCGAGAGGCTGAAAAGAGTGTACCGATCTGCTCATCCACGAGCCGACTGATCTGATAGCCATACCGGTCAGTGGACAGAATGCTCGAGCTCCGCGAGTTAATCATGCTCCCGCTCGTCGATCTTGCCCTCCCGCGTCGGAAGCTGGTTGTGCACTGTTCCACTCCCACCCGGTGCCATCCTGTAATCCTTTTTTGATCTTTACATGTTGTTTAAGAAGTCATAGCGAAGAAAACAAGAGCAACTCGGTCGAAGCGAGACACGGCGCCGTCCTTGCAATCCCGAAGGCCCTGGAGACATAAGAATATGCGGCTCGAAACCATACCACTCATACTCGGCGGGCTTTTCGGCTTGATAGGGCTCGTTCTGCTCGCCGACGCCGTAATCGCGGACGGATCGTTCGCTCCAACCGAGCGGCGCCAGCGCGCGCGCGCGCAACGCAATCTCTGGGGAGAGGCCATACTCGGCGTAGGAATTCTCGCTGTAGCCGCCGCCCTGATCGGCCGCGATGTCTGGCGTTACACCACGGTCGCGATGCTCGCCGCCCTCGTCCTTTGCGTACTGGGGCTCGCTCTCAACTGGCGATACGTCGGCTCCATGCTCTCCGGACGCTCCTCAGCACGCACCTCTGAATCCCAAACGGACGCCACGAAATCCGGCTCGGAAAAAAACGCCCGCCTCCGGATGCGCTGAAGCACCACCCCGAACACCGCGCACCGAACACCGTGCACCACACTCGTGGCGCGCAGAACTATTGTCTAGTGCCACCCAGAGCTCTCGCTATACTTCCCTTATGACTAAGCTAGAACAGATACGCGCTACCACCATCCTTGGAGTTCGGCGCGACGGAAAGGTCGCGCTGGGCGGCGATGGCCAGGTCAGCGTCGGCGATACTGTGATGAAGTCCAATGCCCAGAAGGTGCGAACCCTGCGCGGTGGGAAAGTGCTCGCGGGTTTCGCCGGCGCCGCTGCGGATGCCTTTACTCTCTTCGAGAAGTTCGAAGAAAAATTCGAGCGCTATCCCGAAAATCTGCCCAAGGCCGCTGTCGAGCTTGCAAAGGATTGGCGTAGCGACCGTGTGTTACGCCGCCTCGAAGCGTTGCTCGTGGTCGTCGATAAGCATCACGGATTCGTCATCTCCGGCACGGGCGACATCATTGAGCCCGACGATGGTCTCCTGGCTATCGGCTCGGGCGGGTCCTACGCCCTCTCGGCCGCTCGGGCACTCATCGCGCATTCGCCTCTGACTTCTCCGCAGATCGTGCGGGAAGCGTTAACAATTGCGGGGGATATTTGCGTGTATACCAATACGAAGATTACGGTGCTGGAATTGGCGGATAGCTGAGGACTGGATTGCGGATTCCGGATTGCGGACTAAAAACTCGCGAACGCCTAGCCCGAGCTATCAGGAGACCGTACATGCTAAATCCGGCCGCGTGTTCGCTTTCTGTTCTTCGGTATTAGTAGTTTTGCCGTTGTTTTTGGTCCGCAATCCGCAATCCAGTCCATCCGCAATCCTCCTCTCGCCCATGCTCTCTAAACGTATTCAGCAAGCCGTTTCTCGCCTCGCCGATCTTACGCCACGCCAGATCGTCGCCGAGCTCGACCGCT
>JACDCM010000208.1 GCA_013817545.1 Gemmatimonadaceae bacterium
TTGCCACCCTGAACGAGCACGATTACATCATTCGTGGGTAACCCCGAAAGTGTTACCTATGTTGCTGGACACTTGTGTTACCTATGTCCCCGGCTGCTCACTCGAATGCGCGAGTGTAAGAACTCGGGGGCGAAATCGGCTCCGTTCGGCCAAGTGACTGTGCGCAGCTCTGGGTGGACCGAAACTCGGGCAAAGACCTGCTGGTCGCGCAAAGGCGCAAACATTTCCCCCGTGAGTTCGTGCCCGAGGTCAACTTCCCCCTCCACGCCATCGTTAAAGCGTAACCACAGCACATAGTCATGCACATACCGAGCGGAAAGTCATGGCAGCCTCCGAATGAGTCTTCCTGAAGCTGTGCTCATCCCTGCTTCGCGGCGACTAGCCGCTACTCAGCATGACTTTCAGTTTCATATGGTCGTGTTAGCTGGCCGCGCGAAGAACCGTTACTTCCTTTGCCAGACGATTGCCCAGAACGTCTTTCTGCTCTTCGAGGTCAAACCGCGATTGGAGGTTGAGCCAAAATCGCTCAGTAGTACCAAAGTAGCGCGACAAACGCAGCGCAGTATCGGCTGTGATTCGTCGAGTGCCATGAACAATCTCGTTGATGCGGCGCGCCGGGACGCTGATGTCCTGAGCTACTCGATACTGCGACACTCCCATCGGCTCGAGGAAGTCGTGAAGCAGGATTTCACCTGGGTGAATCGGCGCAAGCTTTCGTGGGGTCATAAAGCGATTCCTAGTGATAGTCGACAATCTCAACATCATGGGCGTCCCCATCTTTCCACCCGAAGCAAACGCGCCATTGGTCATTCACGCGAATGCTATACTGGCCGGCACGTCTAGCCTTCAGTTTCTCGAGCCGGTTCCCGGGTGGCACTCTCAAGTCGTCCAGCGAATCGGCCGCGTCCAGGGCCACGAGCTTTCGCAGCATGACCCGGAGCAGATTAGAGGGAAAACGCCTCACTGGCTCGCGGTGGAACAGGCGCTGAGTATCCCGATCCGCGAAGCTCTTGATCACATAGGAACCATAACGGCTCGCGTTACTAACGTCAAGCGTTACTATGTGTCCAGCTAACGATTCTCACAATCAGCGGCAAGCGGCGCGGGCTTCACCTGTTGTGCCTGCAGTGGTCCATCGTTGTGCATTAGTACGCAACGCCAACTCATGGTAACTCCGGGAACTCGATATGGATTGAGAGCCTTATAGCCTTCCGTGGTCCTGAAACTGTGCCGGCGAGCTTCGGCAGTGGCGCACAGGCATAGTCTTGGACGAGCACCTGCGGGCACCGTTAATGCTGCGCGGCGCAACGCCTGGCGGGGCCCGCCGTTGCGACTGTTTCGCCTTTCGGTGGACCGAGGCGGATTTGGGGGCCTACCACCGTAGTCCGACGGCCGCTTTCACAATGCAAGCTTGCCCGGCATTGAAGTAAGACAAGGCCGTGACTGACCAACGCGCGTTGCTCGGCACCGCGGCGCGATCCATCTCTACCCGTTCAATCCCGTCGGCGATCAGGAGATTTTTGGGCAGGCCGCAAGGGGCGTGCGGCATATTGTCCGCCGAAGCTGACACCGGTTGATGGAAGCGACGCGTCGAACTCATCATGCGATCTTCATTGCCGCGTTGTCGATCATGCGTCGCGGAGGTCCAGCCGATTCATACCAATTAGCTGAAGGTGTTCTGTGGCTACGGAGCTCTGGGTTGCGTCAGGCGGCCATGGCTTGCCTATTTCAATGAATGAGTGCGGATTCGGCCGACCTCCGCTCCCACGTCCAGAAAGCGCTCGGTAGCGCGTATGCGCTTGCGCGAGAAGTCGGAGGGGGCGGGATGGCGCATGTTTTTCTCGCCGATGAGACCGCTTTAGGGCGCCGAGTGGTCGTCAAAGTCCTCGCCCCGGAACTGGCGCACGGGCTGAGCGCTGAGCGCTTCGCTCGCGAAGTCCGGTTCGCCGCGAGCCTTCAGCATCCCAACATCCTCCCGGTTTTCACGGCTGGCGACGCAGACGGTGCGCCCTACTATACGATGCCATTCGTGCAGGGTGAGTCGCTGAGGGCGCGACTGGCACGGGAGGGCGCACTCACGACCGGTGAAGCCATCGCCATCCTGCGCGACGTGGCGCGCGCGAAGCGGAAACTGGTCCTGCCCGCGTCGATGGTATCGGGCGCCTGGAATGTGTGGTCCGCGGAGGAGAGCGTAACGACGTTCGGCGCAAAGGTGGCCAGGTTCTGCCGGCGCACTTCGTCCTCGGTCGTACAAGCTGGCAGGACGGCGACGAAGGCGACCCAAAGAGCCCCGAGAGTCAGTTTGTTATGGCATCCTCCTTCTCTCAAATATAGGCCGCAAACCGCGATTGCGGTCTAGCTGCGGCTCCATCAAAGCAGCGGCCGGCGAGCGAAGCGAGCAAATCGCGACCGCAATGCGCCGCCAGCTACAACCCCTCGTCAGGCCGCATATTGGACATCTCAGCGACTGGACGAGCTCGATGCCTGGTCGCATTCTTAGGCGTATTGGCCAATCCGGATTGCGCGATCGCAGCATCCACGAATCCGTCCAGACAAGGAGCGTCACATGTTGAAGGAAGCGTCACGAAGGATACGGTTTGCCTTCCCTCTGACCGTGCTACTCGTTTCGACTGGATGCGGCGGTGAAGGGGCGGATAAGAAAGCAGCCGTCGAAACACAGGAAGCGACAACCAGCGCTCCGGCTTCGGTCGCGAGCGGTCCGGTGCCGGACGCGTGCACCTTCTACTCAAAGTCGGAGCTCGAGTCGGCGGTCGGCTGGCAACTCGACGACGGTGATGTCGAGGACGCGGAACCCGGTGCCTTCAAATGCGACTTCGAGACGCCGCCTCAAATGTCGGTGACGACGACTTTTCCAAATCCTCCCCTCCCGCAGTCTGTCCGCTTCAGCTCCATGACGGTGAACACCCACCCCGTCAAACAGAAGAGCTTCGATGACTTCCGCAAAATGATTGGCGCGGGCGGTGAAGATGTGCCCGGCATCGGTGATGGGGCGTACTTCTATGGCCCGAACATGATTTACGTCCGAGTTGGTGCCAGAGGCTTCAGCCTGCGCATGTACGCTGACCCAACAAGCGACTCCGACAAGGCAAAAGCTCGCGAGGTGATGCTATCGCTGGCCAGACTGGGAGCGACGAAGCTGCGCTGAGGTGCACTGGTAAAAGGTGTCAGGCACCGCTCAAAACGAACCTTCCGAATCACGCATGAAAAGTCCCGGCTGGGACACCTCGAGGTCGACGGGAACTCCGAGAGGCAGCCACCTGAGTTGGCTGCGAATGCTATCCTCCGCCGCTGCAAACTCTTGTTCGATTTCACGACGACCCTCGTGAAAATGTTTCCACCCTTCGTAGTGGATCGGAATTACAGTCCGCGGCTTGATGAGGCGGCACAGCTGCACGGCTTCCTTCGCAGTCATGGTGTAGTGCACCGCGCCAGTCACCGGAAATCGGACGGCCCCCAGATGCATGAGCGCGGTGTCGATCTTCAGTCGACGGGCGACCGCACGTACACCGTCATAGAGCACCGTGTCGCCGGAAATCCACAACACGCCGTGATCCTGCCCCTCCCACTGAATTGCGAAGCCGATTACATCCCCGGCGACCGGGCGACTAGCGGAGGACCGTGCCGGCACGGCGTCGCGCTAATGTTGATCGTCGTTCGCCCGCTCATTTCGAGTCGCGTCGACGTCCACGGCGCGAGCCCCCGAACGTTTTCTCCAAGACGCCTGGCTCCCGAAATGGTGGTCACCACAACACGAGCGCGCGGAAGCAACGACCGCCCCGCTGCATCGAGGTTGTCATCGTGGTGCTCGTGAGTAAACAGTACTGCATCGATTGGCCCGAGGTCCGCTAGTGCTGTCGCCGGACCGGCAATCTTGCGCGACGACGTGCCCCAGCCGAAGGCGTAGGTCCGTCCAGGAGGATCGAACGTCGGATCTGTGAGCAGGCGCCAACCGTCAACCTCGATTAGCGCCGTCGGCCCGCCGATATGGGTTATCCGAACGCCTTTCACGCTCACGCAGCCACGACGTTCCCTGCAGCGTGTTCGATCGCCCACGTCAACGCATAGTCGGCGATCTCCTCCCAGCCGGCTTGTGCCGGCATCAGATGCGAGCGTCCCTCGAACTCGGTGATCTCCGTTGTCGTGTTGGACAGGTAGTGCTTCGCGTTGGAGCGCTGAACCGACGGCGGCATCAAGTGATCCTCGCCTCCGGAGATGAACAGCAGAGGCGCACGCGCGTCGTTGTGATAATCGACCCACGTTTCCTGGGGACCGGGCTCGATGTTCGCAAGCACGCTGTCCCAGCGTTTCAGCAGACCGTGTCCGTCACACGGATGCACAGTGTCATTGCGGTAACCAGTGCTGGGCACTACATTGTCTTACATGAAGAATGCGAGTGTCACAATTCGCCTGGACCCCAAGCTCCAGCGGGAGTTGAGCCGTCTCAGTCGGCAACTTGGACGTAGCCGCAGCGATCTCGTTCGCGATGCGCTTCGGCGCCAGCTTGCGTTGCTCCGCTTTGAGCAGGCACGGCGAGGGCTTCTCCCCCTCGCCGAGGCAAAGGGGATCTTGTCCGATGAGGACGTCCTCGACATCGTGTCGTGAAAGTCTTCCTCGACACGAATGTGCTAGCAAGCGCATTCGTGGCCCGGGGGCTTTGCGCAGATCTCTACCGCTATCTGCTTGCCGAGCATGAGGTGCAGACTGGCGAGGTCAATCTAGTGGAACTCAAGCGGACCTTGAGAGACAAGCTTTTAGCAACCGCCGAACAGATTTCGGCCGTCGAGGGTCAGCTACGCGACCATACGATCGTACCAAAACCGACGACGCGATCGACCATCCGTATTCGAGACAGGGACGATGAGTGGGTGCTCGCATCTGCTTTCGCCGGTGAAGCCGACATGCTTGTCACCGGCGATCAGGATTTTCTCAGCATCGCGGGCGAGATTCCTCAGCCCGTCCTTACTCCACGCGAGGCTTGGGAGCGATTGCGAAGTATCGGTGAGGGCACCGTATGACACTCGTTGAAGCCGACGAGCGAGCTTTGGAAGCGGGGCTGCGCCACCGCCATTTATACGACTCGCTCGCGACTTCTATGAGGCTGGTTTTGTCAAGCTCTTCGATTGCGGACAGCCGCCGGCTCGCGGTGTTCTCCGCGTGGGATAGCGTTGAGGGGCAGGACGGTCGCTGGCGGCTCCATTGCGACGTGCCGAAGCTTTGTGTGCTCCGATCACTTACTTCTATCCGTCACGGACTAGAGCTACAGCGCCTTCGCTCTCGATTCCGGGACCAGAGATTTATTTCGTGCGCTCGCTGATGTCTCCCGAGCGTTTCGAAGCCCCTCGTTGGGTGTGGGCCCCTTCTTAAACTACGGTTCACCACAAGCATTCGCCTGCGGCAGACCCGCCGCGAGCCCGGGCCACACACACCAGCGAGTCAGTCCATGCAGAAAGAACGCAGAAAGAGAAGCGCTACGCTTTCAGCACAGCGCCCTCAGGTACTACGCCGGTTTCCAGATAGTGCCAGAGCGCGATCAGGAGTTTCCTCGCCAAGGCCACGATCCCAACGCGACGGAGCCTTGCGCCCCCAGAGCCAAAACGATCTCGATACCACTTTGCAAGCGCACTCTGTGGCTGGTATCTGAGCCAGCTCCACGCGAGCTCGATGGCCAGGGCGCGAAGAAACCGGTTCCCGGCCTTGCTGATTCCTCCCTCACGCCTCATGTCGCCGCTACTTCTCAGTGTGCTGCACAGTCCTGCGGCAGCGCCGACCTGCCGACGATTACGAAATTGTCTCCAGGCAAAGAACTCAGTGGTGTAGATCCAGGCGCTCACCTCTCCCACGGCGCGAAGCGCCAGAAGCTTGCGCACCATCGGTAGCGTTGGATCAGTCGGATCATCTGCTTCCAGGAGAGCGCGACGCTCGTTCACCAGCGCCTTGATCTCCCGTCTGACAAGAGTGAGCCTGCTCCATTCGCGAACGAGCCTGGCGTATGCCGCGTTCGGAATTGAAGTGCCATTCCACATTCGGAGCTCAGTCTGAGGAGGCATCAATCGGGGCAGGCCTCGGCTCTCGAAACCGATGCCATAGAGTGCAAGCAGACCCTTGATCCGATTGATCGCACGAGTGTGCTCGCGCTTGATTGTGAAAAGCTCGCGGTGAAGCTGGCGCCGGTCCTCGTCGTCTACGCTCGGCACATTGATAACGCTCCACACTCCGCGTTCTCTGGCAGCGTGACGGCAGAGCTTATTGAGAAGTGCCTGAGTGTCGAGCCGGTCCGACTTCACTTGGCGAGCGCGACTGTTTCTTTCAATACTTGCCGAATCGACAACCAGACTCGTCACACCAATACTTGTCAGAGCTCGATGTAACCAGAAGCCATCGCGCCCAGCTTCGTAGCAGCTCATGACAGGAGCATCGTCGCTCAAGCGAAAACGTTTCTTGGCAACGGCGATTTCATTTCTCAAACAGCGAAGGTCTCGCGCTGGCATCGTCCGAATCCGCGGTGGCCCGCCGGGCCCTCCCACGGTGAATCCCAGTTTCCACATCTTGTTGCCAAGATCGAGGGCGAGCAGTAGCGTCTCAGAAGATGGGCGGGTCGTTAACGTAGGCATGGCTTCTCCCGGAAGGTGAAGACTCTACGGTGGCGGCCCGTTCGTCAGAGCGCCACCGGCCTACATAGTTTCTTAACTCTGGGCGTTGCCTGCTCGCGACTATCCCGTTTCGAAGGGATGTACTTCACCCTTCATCTTGAAGTTCCTTGCGCAGCGGGGCTTCGTCTATCGCGAGGGCCAGAACTGGAGTCTGAAGCATCTCGCCTGGCTCCGCACGCTCGCGGCGGCCAGTACTCCGTTGGCTCGCGAGGACGCGCTCGTGTTCGGCGAGTACCTCTCGCTCCTCGACTACAAGATCGGCCGCCGCGACGAGCTCGATCGCGAGATCACCACGCTCGCCGCGCTACCGGAGTACGCGCCCGCCGTCAGCTGGCTGCAGTGCTTCCGCGGCTTCCAGCTTCATAGCGCGATGGTGCTTGCGACCGAGATCGTCGATTGGCGGCGCTTCGCGCGGCCGACACAACTCATGGCCTACCTAGGTCTCGTATC
>JACDCM010000587.1 GCA_013817545.1 Gemmatimonadaceae bacterium
CGGCTGTACAAGGCGACCTTTACCCGGCTGGATCCAGCTGGGGCGGGTGAGTATGCACGGAACCTCGAGGCGTTCGAGAAGCGGCTCGATGAAGCGCGAGCACGTTGGGCCCCGCTGCTTGCCCAAATCAGGGGAAAGCCAGTCGTGGCCTGGCACACGTCCTGGCGCTACTTCGCCAACTATACCGGCATGAACATTGTCGGATTCATGGAGCCCAAACCGGGCGTGCCGCCCTCCGCGCAGCACCTTGCGGGACTGGTGCAAACCATGAAACGTACTGGCGCGACCGTTATCATCATGGAGCCCTTCTACGATCGCAAGACGGCGGATCGCATCGCCGGATTTGCGAAAGCGAAGGTTCTGGTTCTTCCCCCGTCCGTTGGCGGCATCAAGGGATTGAACGACTACATCGCGCTTCTGGATCACGACATCAAGCAGCTCGCGAACGCTCTCAAGTGACAGCACTCGTCACTTTCGACCGCGCATCGCTCGGTTACGGACGGCGCGCGGTGCTTTCGAATCTTTCCTTCGAAATACGCGAGGGTGATTTTCTCGGACTGGTCGGCCCGAACGGCTCCGGAAAGACAACAATCCTTCGTGCCATACTCGGCGCGCTCGAGCCAATAGCCGGAACCGTAACACGCGCTGAGGGCTTGCGGTTCGGCTACGTGCCCCAGCGCGATCAGGTGGACTACGGCTATCCGCTGTCAGTGGTAGACGTGGTGCTCATGGGACGCTACGACCGCATTGGTCTCGGAAAACGCCCGTCCAAAGCGGACCGGGAACTGGCGTGTGACGCGCTCGAGCACGTGGGCATACGCGATCTCTCCGATCGTCCACTTGCAAATCTCTCGGGAGGTCAGAAGCAGAGAACGCTGATCGCGCGTGCTCTTGTTGGGGATCCCAACGTGCTGATTCTCGACGAGCCTACCAACGGTATGGATCTCGTGTCCATGACGCAGATCCTGGGACTCGTGCGCGAACTTCATGAGCGCGACGGTCTGACGGTGCTCATGGTCAGCCACGCCTTGAACGAAGTGGCCAACTACGTGGAGCGAATTGCGCTCGTCGCCGACGGCAAAGTGCACATCGGTTCGACGGACGAGATCATGAGCGAGGAAACTCTGTCCAACATGTATGGAATTCCCGTTGATGTCAGCTCATTCAACGGTCTCAGAATCGTTGTTGCGCGGCGTGTGGGCACCGATACTCGCCGTTCATGATCGATGCCATACTCCTTTTTGCGGACGCGCTGTATGGGGCGCTCGTCATAGCAGTAGCGTGTTCGACTCTCGGTGTTTACGTAGTGCTTCGAAGGATTGTATTCGTAGGCGCCGCGCTCGCTCAGATCTCTTCCGCGGGCATTGCGCTAGCTCTCTTCCTGTCCGGAGTCGGTATCGGTGCATTCGGGCTGACACGGCATCCGGTGGCGCTGGCTCTGATCGTGACTCTTGCGGGAGCTATGGTCTTCGCGGGCAGCGGGCGCCAACGCGTACCTCCCGATGCCACCATCGGCGCCGCATACGCGATGGCTGCCGCCGCAGGCATTCTACTTATTGCCAAGGCCGCTTCGGGCGAGGCTCACGACATTTTCCTCCAGGGCAACATTCTGGGCATAACGCGCACAGACATGTATGTGCTGCTCGCAATTGCGGCACCGGTCCTGGTCGCGCACACCGTATTTTACAAGGAGTTCCTCTTCGTTTCCTTTGACCGCGAGACGGCGAGAACCCTCGGCTACAATGTCACGTTCTGGAATCTTTTCTTTTACCTGACGCTAGGTTTGGTGATCGCGTTCGCGATGCAGTTCGCGGGCGTGCTGCTTGTATTCAACTTCCTGGTTCTTCCCGCGGTTGCCGGCCTACTCATATCCCGCAGCATGCGCGGAATGTTCGCCGTCGCCATCATTGCCAGCCTGACCGCGTCAGTGGTTGGATTCTCGCTATCAGTTGTATTCGATCTTCCCACGGGGCCAGCAATCATCGCAGTCTCCGGCGCACTCCTTCTTATAGCATGGCTCATCCGAATCGCGCAGCAGAGATAGTCTTTGCCGTCATGTCCGCGCTCGCAATCTCTGCGCACGCCGCTGCGCAGGAAAGCCCACGGG
>JACDCM010000588.1 GCA_013817545.1 Gemmatimonadaceae bacterium
GTTACGATCGCCGAAGGCGACACGCTTCTGGTGGAAGGCAAAGCCGAGACCTTGATGAAGGTGAAAAAGATCGAGGGTATCGAATTTAAGCCGGAGTTCGCGCTCGGCGATCTGCATCTCCAGAGCGCGGACATGCGGATAGCTGAGGTTCTGCTCACGATGCAAAGCGAACTGCACGGTCGCACCCTGAAGGAGGCGAGATTCCGGCAGTATCACGGCATTACCGTGCTGGCGATTTACCGGCAGGGACAATCGTTGCGCGAAGGCATTGGCGACACGGTTCTGCGCGCGGGCGATCTCCTGCTCGTACAGGGGGAAGCGGAGCGGATGGAGGGATTGCACGCGCATCCGGGGCTGTCATTGCTCGGGCAGGTGAGCGAGCCGCTCTACCACCCCCGCAAAGGATTGCTCACGATCTGTTTCTTCGGGACCGCGGTGTTGATCGGCGGGCTCGGGGTGGTGCCGCTGTCAATCGCGTTCCTCTCCGCGGCCGTGCTTACGATTCTGATGCGCTGCGTCAGCGTGGAACGCGCCTACGGGTTCGTCGATTGGCGCCTGCTCGTCTTGATCGGCGGCATGACTGCGTTCGGGACCGCGATGGAAAAAACCGGAGCCGCCGCCTACCTCGCCGACCTTGTCGTCCAATGGTTTGCCCCCTTCGGAATCCTCGCGATCCTCGCTGGCTTTCTTGTGCTCACGATTATCCTCACCCAGCCGATGTCGAATGCCGCCGCGGCGCTCGTGGTGTTGCCAGTCGCCATCAAGGCTGCGCACCAGATCGGGGCCAACGAACGCACCTTTGCCATCGGCATCATGCTCGCCGCTTCAGTTTCATTTGTGACGCCCTTCGAACCGTCCTGTATCCTCGTCTACGGACCGGGCAAATACCGCTTCCTGGACTTTGTGAAAGTCGGCCTTGGCCTCACGATCGCGCTGACAATTGCGGTGTTGCTGCTGCTGCCAATCTTCTGGCCGCTCAAAGCTGCTGCGCAGTAACTTCGACGGTTTCCAAAATTCCGTATAGCTTGGCCGCGGCCAAAAAATTGGCCTCGGCAATCACTTGGCCTCAATCCGCAGGCTGTGGCGGCCCGGAGCAGCAAAGAAGCACTTGCTGCCAGGAAGCGTGTGCGCAAAATATACACCCGCCAATCGGCGCGAATAATCCTGAGTAGCTCAGTGGTAGAGCGATCGGCTGTTAACCGA
Source organism: Gemmatimonadaceae bacterium (assembly GCA_013817545.1). Taxonomy (GTDB): domain Bacteria; phylum Gemmatimonadota; class Gemmatimonadetes; order Gemmatimonadales; family Gemmatimonadaceae; genus JACMME01. The sequence goes on from JACDCM010000588.1 coordinate 1,204, forward strand.
TTGGTCGTAGGTTCGAATCCTACCTCAGGAGCCACAATTTAAGCGCCTCACAACGAGGCACTTTTCCTGCCGGTAGGTCGCGAAAGAGACCAAATGCCAGCAGAATTGCCAGCAGATCGAACACGGAGGGAACTATTCGTGCGAACTCTGCCACGACTCCGCCGGTACTCTGTAACGCGAAAAACTCGGCGCGTGCATTCTCCTCAACGTGGAGGTGAACGTGCAACAGAAGTATCGATTATATCGCCGACGGAATGGCAAGTTCTACTGGCAGGAAAACGACTCGCAGAAGCAGGGCACGCTTGGAACGAGTGATCGACGCGAAGCGGAACGGCTGCTCAGCGCGAAAAATGAAGCTCACCGGCAGCCAACGCTGAATCTCAGTTTAGCGCGTGCCTATCTTGCCGCGCACGACCCGCAGATGGTCTCGCGCACGTGGCAGGTTGTCATGGACGAGATGGCGACACACGGAATACCGACAACCCAGGTTCGTTGCGCCCGCGCGTTCCGCAGCAAGGCTTATGATCCCATCCGAACGAAACCGCTCGTTCAAACGACCGGCGCCGATTTGCTGGCGTTGCATCACGCGAACGGCAACTGTGTGCGGCATTACTTACGACGACTGCACAACCTGGCGGTCGATCTCGGCTGGATCGCCTGGCCCATCCTCGCGAAGCGAGCATGGCCGAAGATCCGAAGCGAAAGTATGCGGGCGATCACGGCAGAGGAGCATGCAGCCGTCATCGCTAGCGAGGGCAACAATGAACGTCGTTCGTATTATGAACTTCTGTACGAGACGGGCGCTTCTCAAACCGATGGCGCCAACCTGACAGCCGAAGACATCGATTGGGAAAACGGAGTGTTGGTTTATCGGCGGCAGAAGCTTGGGCCATTCAGCGAACCC
>JACDCM010000209.1 GCA_013817545.1 Gemmatimonadaceae bacterium
ACCTGCCAGCCCATCGGCGCCCTCAGCTGCGAGTTGCGTCGCCACGACCGCACCGCGTGAGTGTCCTGCGACGACCCACTGCTCCGATTGATCGCGCGGACTCATGAGCGCACGGGCACGTGTGAGAAGAATGGGGTCATCGGCGCCACCGAATGCTACCCGCCTTGGCAACTCGACAATTATCGCTGCGAAGCCCGCGCTCGCTACCGCCCGTGCGAGAGGAGCGTACGCGACGGGATCGACCAGAGATCCAGCAAAGAAAAGCAGGCGAGTGGTGGACTGTTTTCGGCCCTGGGACGGAACGAATGTCCACGACCCTTCCTGTCGCGTTACCGTGACGGCACCGTCGGCCGTCAACGCTGCACGTGCAACCGGCGACGCGCGGTACGCGATGAGAGACCACACGGCGAACACAATGGTTGCGGAGATACCCAGCGTCGCCCAGACACGTCGGACGCGCGGCCATATCAGCGATCGGTTCATTGTATTTTCCGGAATGCCTCGTGGCGCGCTAGCGCCTAAAGATCACCGCGCGTAGTGCTCGGCGCCGAGAAAATGCAGCGACACATACTGCTCTTCGCCGACTACCCAGCTGTCGTGTGGCTCAGGCGGGATGTGAAAGAGCGCGCCCGGTTGGAGCTCCACGACGCGGCCATCCTCGAATGCCGCAGTCGCGACGCCCGACAATACCAAGCCAACATGCTCTACTGTACATCGTCTCAGGCCCAGCCCTGGCCCGACATGTTCGGACCACCGCCAGCCCGGCTCATAGGTGGCACGTCCGATCGTAAGCCCGCCGATGCGGACAAGCTCGAATCGGCCCTTCTCCATCTCGCGCACCTCGTCCGGATTGTCGAAGCGCTTCAGGATGACGACTGATGAAATCATGTCGGATGCTGGTGATTGTAAGTTGTTTGCTCCTCGTTCAAGCTGCGCCATCGATCTCCACTGGCACCCCCAGGAATTCGCCATACCTCCCAGCCTGCGCTTCGATCGCACGCATCTGCCGTCCTGTAATCCTGACGACGAGCCGCAGTCGAAGCGCCACCGCTCTCGGATTCATGCTGCGTTTCCACCCGCCAACGAGCTGTCCATTCACGACGACTATGTGTGCCGTGAACGTATCGTCAAGGATCTCGACGCCAGATGCCCTCACCAGCTCCCCAATCGCACTTCGATCCTTCAATCCTATGAAATACTCGTCGTAGTTTGGCAGCAGGTGCACGGCGTTCGTTACGTCTCTTAAAGGCGGAGCCTCGCCAGTGAACCAGTATGGCCGGCCGTCCACCGAATGTTGCTCGAGCTCCGCTTCCACCAATTGCACTGCTCTCTTCGCATCGGCGACGGTGAGCCCCGACCACCAGGCGAAGTCGTGCACCGTCGCGGGCCCGCGCGTCGTGAAGTACCTCCTCGCCAGCTCCTCCAGCGCCTCTTCGCGCGCCATCGCCGGTGCCGCAGGCAGGCGTTCCTCAAGCAGCGCATACGTCGTCTTCTTTCCCAGCAGCACGCCACTACACACGAGACCGTCGAGCTCCGCGCGCATCATTAGATGCCCCAGTCGTTGCGGTCCGCTTATGTCGACCCGCGCTCGGCGCAGAACTTCGCCGAGCATCGTCCGAGTGAGCTGCTTGCCGCCAGCAAGCGCCCCGGTGATCGCCTCGGCGCTGCGAGCATATACTTTATCGTCGAGCCCCAGCTTCCTGTCATAGGACGCCATCGCTGTGCGCACACGCGGCGCCGTGAGCTCAAGCATCCAGCGAATATCCTCGGCCGCGACGAAGTGCCACGTCGGCCGGAGAACGTGCGTGCGTACGATCGCGCCGCTGGTGAGCGCCTGCTCGACGTCGGCATCTGTGGCGCCCGGCGTGCGCTGTGCGATACCCCACTTCCCACCGGAATAGTCCTGCGACTGCACCGCGCCAAGCCGCCGAACGACCTCCACGGGCGTCGCGAACGGAAGTCCGATCAGGTGCTGATTGGCGAGCCGGCGCAACGCGATGTCGCGTGGGCGAAGTTTCGCGACGGGACTCACTCCACCCTGGTCGCGATCCACCACGTGGTGCCACCAGCATCCTTGACCCCTCCACGCCTATCAGCGTCGTCCTTCTTCACCGGCTCCTGCACCGACGTCGCTCCCGCTTTCAGCGCGCGTCGGTACGTCTCATCAACATCCTTCACATATACGTGAACGTAGGAAGGCATTGGTGGCCAGCCTTCATTGCCATCGGCGATCATGACGACGGTGTCATCGATGCGAACCTCAGAGTGCATGACTTTTCCGGCAGCGTCGGGGAATCGGCGAAGTTCAACGGCACCGAAAACGTCTTTCAGAAAGTCGATTGTGCGACTGGCCCCGTCGACCACGAGATATGGCGAAGCGGTATTGTAGTCAGCAGGTTTGAATGGGGGCGTCATGAATCCTCATGTCAAAGTTTGTTAGACAGACGCCCGCGCCACGTGACAGGTGATTGGTTACGGAGCAGGGGGGTTCCTGGAATGGTGGCTTGGTGCTCGTGATCTCTTTCGATAGCGACGAGATTGAGCAATTGTCGGCTGCAAGCGGCACCGATGGATGCTAGGTGACCTATTCGATGGCCGATAGTGGCATCTGACTCGAATTTCCGGGTCGTGACACACCTAGAATCCGGTGCTCAGAACCTCGCGACGGCGCGAGAGGTCGCCATCGGGTATGACGACTGCAACCCACGGCGCGCCAGCGGTGATCGGCCGCGCCTTCCATTCGAGCGTCACCGATCCAGCTGATCGTCGCGTCACCGTCTTCGGCCGTCGGTCGACCACCAGATTCTCGGCGCGCACCACGTACGATCTGGTCGCTGTGGATTTCGCCTTGAGGCGGATCCTTACTTCTCCATTCGCGGATGTCGTCGCGGTTACGGTAAAGTCTTGGGTAGCGCGAGGCGGTCGTGTCCCCATCAGGTCGGCCATCATCCACAGCCAGCGGCTGGCGGGGTGTACCCAGACTTCCTTGTAGACATACATATTCTGTGACGGCCAGTACGGCAGATCCGTGACGCCGCGGCTCTGCATGCCGACCGGAAACGAACCGACGAAGTCCCCTGAAGACACGCTGTACTGCTGCGCCCAGTCGTAACCTTCGCCGTAGATGGTGCTCTGCACGAACGGATTTCGCCCGACGATCCACTGCGCCTGACGCTGCGCGAGGTCCGTTGCCGCACTGTCACCGCGAACGCGCGCTGCAGCCGAGAGCGCTTTCGCCTGCGACAGCAGAATGCCGAAATTCCCGCGCCGCGCGAACCAGACGGGAAACGCGCGAAGGAACCATCCGCCGCCCATCGGCATGCCAGCCTGCACCTGAGCGCGATACGACTCGCGCGTCGCCAAGTGGAGAGCGCCCGAGTCAGGCACCTGGCGCTCGTCGCCCATTCGGTAGACGTACGACGGCAGCACCGCATACGGTGCCGTGGTCGCGGCGATCTTCTTCTGGTACTCGGCATACAACGCGATCGTCGAATACCATCGCATCCAGTCTGCGTGAGCAGGCAGCGCATCCAGAAGCTGTGCCAGCGCGACGATGGGCGCCTGGTCGTTGCCGCGATGGAATTGGTGAAAGAGAGTATCGCGTTCCGGATCGGTATAGAAGAATCCAGCCAACGGGAACGCGGCGCCCACCGCGCGCTTCTGCTGCGACGCCGTGATCACGCGCGCGAGCTCGACCGCCTTGTCGGCGTACTTCTGGTTGCCCGTGGCGCGAAACAGCTCAAGCGAGGCGGTAATGCCGATTCCCGCGAGCTCCAGGCGCGTCGCGGCGAATGCAGGTGTATGCCACGTCGAAGGACCCTCGACACCGGTGATCGCGTAGCGCCAGTCGTCCTCGGCTACCGCGAGGCTGCGCGCAGCCAGCTCCGGATCGCTGTCCTTGAGCACGCGATACGCGATCGCCTCTGCGGCGGCGGCGACATAGTTCGCGTTGGGATTGTTCCTGGCTTCGCGCTCGCGATCGTCCGCGTCGCCAACGATGTTATTGCTCCACAGGTTGTGGCTGGCGAAAGCGATTCGATGCCCACCGTCAAAGCGGACGCGCAGCACCCATTCGAGCCCCCACTTCGCCTCTTCGATCAGGCGCGCCACGAGCTCGGGTTCGTCGCCGCGCGAGCGGAGCTGCTCAGCCAGGGCGAGCATCGAGTAAGTCGCTTCGCCGGTGTTGATCACTCCTTGCGACAGATCCCCCGCATCGTGCCACCCACCGCTCATGACGATGCGCTGATCGCCATGCGTCGCGAACCAATCGAGATGATCCACCCCGTGTGAACCGGGCACGTCGAAGCCGCACCGGTTGCCGTAAAAGAAATTGAGCGCCTTCCAGACTGTCCCTTTCCACACGTCCGCGCCAATGCGGAAAGAGCGAGTGGTGCGGTCGCCCGCGCGGATTATGTACGTCCCAGGCGTGTTCACCTCGGAGAAGTCCATCTGCTGGAACTCGCCGAACCGAGTGCGGACGGTCTGCAGCGGCTTGTGCAGCACGACCTCGCCGAGCGCGTTGTCGTTCACGCGGAGGAGCGAGAAATCAGAGGCACCCAGGTCGCTCGCAATCGCCGTCTTGGACGCGCCGGACGGGTAGCCCGTGTGGCTGAACGCGATACGACCGGGCGCGACATTCCAACCCGTGTGGTGATCCGCGTCCACCTTTTGAAGCTCGACACGCCCGATCTCGAACGCCACGCGGTCGCCTGTGTCCGCCAGCATCTTGTTCACGAAGTACCCGATCTCGATTGCTGTTACGCGGTCGCGCGCGAGCGGCTCGATCTCCCAGACGATCTGCTGCCAGCCGGTCTTGGCGAGCGTGACGTAGTGGATGCCTTCGCGCCCGTAGCGGTCAGGAACCTTCTCTTCGCCATCGTTGCGCAAGAGGATCTCGAGTGGAAGCATCGGGAAGCCAGCGATGTCGGGACGGATCCACATCGACAGACGGTTATAGGCGGTCCAGTCCTCGCCTTCGAATTTGCGCACCAGCTTCATCGCTGACAGGCGACTACGTGTAGACGCGGGAGTGTCGGTGAACATCTGCATGTCGACACGCAGGATGCGCATGCCGCTGAGTCGGGGTTCGACTGGGAAGGTGAGGGTGCCGGTGCCGGTGAGCTTCCATGTCGATGGTTGCGTCAGGTCGTCGAGGCTGCGACTCGCGTGTACGGGCTTTCGGAGCCAGGCGAACTCTGCGGAGTTCTCGAACTCGATCGGCATGAGGGGCCGCGGCGACTGGGCGGCGGCGGTGGAGGAGGCGATGGAGACACAGAGAGCGAGAACTAATTTCGCTGCCATTACACAAGACCTGGAAACAGTAGCCCGGCAAGTACCAACAAGCAGGCAATTCCGAAGGGAACATATGTGCCAGGTGTAACGCCTGATGACAGTACCGCGCGCTGTGGATCGGAGGGATCGTGGTACACCTTGACCGATGCCTCTTCAGAAAACCGAATTAAACCCTGTGCGACCCGTCCCGGACCGCGAACCACAAACGCTACGGCCCACAACACGTGCGGCGGAGAGACGAGTATCAACGCCTCGTCGAAGAGCACGAACATCACACCTGAAATCATCGGATTCGGGACGTAGCGGTACGGGCCGTTAATCACGAGATCCCGTGGTGCCAGCGTGCCCTTCCCGTCGCCGGCAAACCGTCGGAGTGAGGATGCTAAGAGAGCTAGACCGATCGGCAGGGACACAACCCACAGGTTTGTGCGAGAAAAGTGCGGTACGGTCCCGCCGTACGCCAGGTCCACGTTGTTCCGGCGCGCCAGCCAGATCGGAACCAGGACAGCCATGACGAATGGGAGCGCTGCGATCGCAATAAGGCGCCGAATGAGAATAAGCATATTGTGGAGTCACCTTATGCTCGAGCTCGCCTGCACGCGCATTCCACAAGATGGCGTCGCGCGCGCCATAGCGCGGTTGCATTTTCACTCGAAGATAGTGTGTCTAGGCGCCCAACCTTATCCAAGCCGCCTTGCTATCTGCACCGCTTCGTTAGACCGCACTCGCGCTCAGCGCGGGCCGCCGCCCCGGAGGGCGTAGATGGTGTCCACCCGCGCGCGGTCGTGGTAGACGACGCCGAGCCACGGCTGGCGCTTCAACGAATCCGGGGCGTCCTTCCGACGCGCACTCCGCCAGACGCATACCGGTTCCATAAAGCACGGTCGTCATCAAATGCTCGATGCCGGTCAGACAGCCCAGAACGAGCCTCACCTCATCGCGCGTCAGTACCACTGGAAGCCGCGCCGGTCGTTTGGCTCGCACGACGTCCTCCAGCCAGTCCAGCGGCTCGCCGATCACCTCGCGGTACAGAAAGAGCAAAGCGCTCAACGCCTGGTTTTGCGTGGACGCGCTCACGCGTCCCTCGGTCGCAAGATTGGAGAGGAAACGCTCTACGTCACGCCTGCCAAGCTCTCGCGGGTGCCTTATCCCGTTGAACCGGACGTAGCGCTTGATCCAGTAGATATACGCCTCTTCCGTCCGCCGGCTGTAGTGACGCACGAAAATCGCCGATCGGACACGGTCGAGCAGCCTCGGCTCATTAGATCCTATGTAGGCCGGTGGCGGAAAAAAGGGACGGGCCGCCACTGTTATGCTTTTCCGGTTCTCACACCAGGAGGAGCATATGCAACAAACAGCAGCGACCCGCCCTTTGGATGCCGGTGACGTAAGCGTACCTGCTTCCAGATTATATCTTGCCTTCGAGCTCGGCAATACAGAATGGAGACTGGGTTTCACCACGGGGTTTGGCCAGCAGCCGCGGGAGCGCGTAGTCGCCGCGCGGGATCTCAAGTCACTGAAGGCGGAGATCACCGCCGCCCGCAAGCGCTTCCAGCTGCCAGAAGATGCACGAGTCCTGAGCTGCTACGAAGCGGGGCGCGATGGTTTCTGGCTGCACCGCGCCCTTGCGCTGCAGGGAGTCGAGAATCTGGTGGTTGACTCGGCCAGCATCGAGGTGAATCGCCGGGCGCGGCGGGCGAAGTCGGACCGGCTCGATGTACGGAAGTTACTCACGATGCTGATGCGGTACGATTCAGGCGAGCGCCGAGTGTGGAGCGTACTGCATGTACC
>JACDCM010000210.1 GCA_013817545.1 Gemmatimonadaceae bacterium
CTAATCTCGCTCGATGCGAACGTCGGCGATTCCCTGTCACTTGGCTTTACCCGCTTCGCGATCATCGGGACGATCGAGAGTGTGCCCGGCGATCCTGGCATTACGGCGGCACTCGGGCCACGGGTTTTTATCCCCGCGCAGTACATCGAGGACACAGGGCTCCTGGGAATGGGAAGCCGAGCGGAGTTCGACGCCCTGCTCCGTCTTCCGGAGGGGCGCAATGCTGCGTCACTGGTAAAACAGCTCAAGCCACGCCTTGACAGCGCTTCAGTACGCTCGCAAACCGTGGAGCAGACGGAGCGCAACCTCACAGAGGCAATCAGAGACCTCAGTCGCTTTCTCGGACTCGTCGGCCTCGTCGCGCTTCTGCTCGGGGGCGTCGGAGTGGCAAGCGCGATTCACGCTTACGTAGCTGAGAAGCGTGACACGGCGGCGATTCTCCGATGCCTCGGCGCGTCCGGAAAGCAGGTCATGGCGATCTACGTGATCGAAGCCGCCGCCATGGGGCTTGTCGGCGCAACAGCAGGCGTAGTCGCGGGATTATTCATTCAGTTCGCGCTTCCCCGCGCTATTGGCGATTTCATCCCCGTTGACGTTCAGCTGCGTCTCGAGCCCACTGCCATCGCTGCTGGATTTGGCGTCGGTGTACTCGTCGCGATTCTCTTTGCAATCCGGCCGCTACTTGCGCTGAGGCAGGTGTCGCCCCTGCAGACGCTCCGCCAGGATGCGAGCCCTACGCTTGCTCGCCGCGTATGGCGCGACGGGGCTCAGATGGCAGCGGTAATGGTGCTCGCGCTCAGCGTCGTCGGAGTCGCAATCGTGCGCACGGGATCCTGGAAGGACGGCCTGGTGGTGGCAGCCGGGTTGGCAGCGGCGCTCGGAATACTTTGGGGCAGCGCCGCGCTGCTCACTTACACCGCGAGGCGTGCACTGCGAGAACGCTGGCCCTTTGTCGTCCGTCAGGGAATAGCGAACCTTTACAGACCCGCGAACCAGACGCGGCCAGTGATGCTCTCCCTCGGCTTTGGCGCGTTCCTTCTGAGCACACTGTACCTCGTGCAAACCAACCTGCTGAGCCGCTTGCAGATCAGCAGCGACGCGACGCAGGCGAACCTCGTGCTATTTGACATTCAGGAGGATCAGATCAACGGTGTCGATTCGCTGGTGAGAGCCTCTGGCTTTCCGGTATTGCAGCGCGTGCCTGTTGTGCCAATGCGAATAGCGGCCGTGAACGGCACGTCGACAGCCGATCTTGCCCGAAACCGACCAACGTGGTCGCTGAGGCGTGAGTATCGATCCAGCTACCGGGACACATTAATGACATCGGAAAAGCTGGTAGCAGGGCAATGGTTCGACAAAACACCCAGTACGCGCGATGACAGCATTTTCCAGATTTCCGTGGACAAGGGTATCGCGGAAGACGTTCCCCTTAAAATCGGAGATCGCGTTCGGTGGGATGTTCAGGGCGTACAGATAGAATCACGCGTAACCAGCTTTCGCGAGGTAAACTTCGCTCGCTTCGAGCCAAATTTCTTTGTGATCTTCGAGCAGGGCGCGCTCGAGCAAGCTCCCCAATCGTTCGTCATTCTCACTAACGCAAGCGATCCGGCTACGCGCACTCGCATGCAACGCGCAACCGTGGATAGATATCCAAACGTGACGAGCATCGATCTCTCGCTCATTCAGACAACGGTACGCGGCATTCTGGGACGCGTCGCCGTTGCCGTTCGCTTCATGGCGCTTTTCAGTCTGGTGACAGGGATTCTCGTGCTGCTGGGCGCGGTGTCAGCGTCACGGCGGCAGCGGATACGCGAGGGTGTACTGCTCAAGACGCTCGGCGCTACGCGCGCTCAGATCAGGAAGATCATGTTCGCCGAGTACGCGGCGCTCGGCGTGCTGGGAAGCGCGACGGGAATGCTGCTTTCCATCGCGGGAGCGTGGGGAGTGATGCGATTCGGATTCAAGGCGCCGTTCGCGCTCGCGGTCGTACCGCTTTTTGCGATAGCGGCGGGAATGATGCTATTGACGGTGACGATCGGACTGTTGAGCGGGCGGCACATATTCGCCGAGCCGCCGATGAAAGCCTTGAGAGAAGTCTGATCAGCTTTTCGGAATAATCACGCCAAAAGTGCTCGGCTCGCGATCCATGCGGCCGGCAATCCACACTCGAGCTCCAACCTGGGATTGCAGCGCAGAGGGAGGTGTCACAAGCCGATGACGCTTGCCGTCACTGGCGACAAGAACGACCGCGTCACCGTCAGCCACAAGCATTCCGTCGGTGACTGTGACACCGTCCACTGCACGCACCACAAAGCGCTCGACTTCCATACTGCGTGCAGCCAGTGGACGACCGGGACCAGAGCGCAACGTTCCAGTCATCCATACTTCAGCGCCGTTGGTGCGCCCGAGCGCAGCCAGGTCCGGGCCGGTAAGCGCAATCTTGCCTCCCCCGCTATTGGGAAGCAGCGTCAGCTGCGAGGTAGCTGCGGTACCCAATGATTTTACAATGCCACTGGTGGTGTCGTTTCGGCTCGCGACATCGGATGCAGGCGACCGCAATCCTGGCTCTTTACTGGACTGAAGCGGGGATGAGTCGGACGACGGCAGGGATGCATTCAGCACGGCCTGATCTCGCAAGGCCGTGTCCGCCTGCTGCGCAATGGCCGAGTCCACAGATGTCTTCGGTGCCCCACCGCCGCAACCGGCCTGTGTCAACGCATACAGTGAAAGAGCCAACAGTCCTGGCTTCACTGGATTCGAACGATGGAGATTCTCAGGCTGGCAGCCGGACCTCCACCCGACGGGCTTCGAAGCTCAATCAGCTGCTTGCCGGATTGCGTTCCGGAAATCTCGAAGAACGCCGAACTACCCGCCCGAAGTGCCGCGACGCTGGATTGGAACGAACCGAAGCCGAGCTGACGCGGCTGCAGTGGATGTGCGAAGGGAAACGGATTTGGATTGTTATTGGAGAAATCCGTGTTCAGTCCCTGAAATAACGCGGTCAGATTCCAGCTCGGGAATGAGAACTGTGCCCGCGACGTCGTGGTACCTGCGCGATCGTCGAGTGCCAGTGCGAGCGAAAAGTCAGCCAGCAAATCAGCGTACGGGCGGCCCGTGCGGGCAACGATATTCTGCACACCGGTAAGGTGCGGCTCGGCAATGAGCGCCTTCAGGAATGTCGCGTCGTCGTTGAAGTGGTGATCCAGCACCCAGCGAACAAATGCCCACGACGTTCCGTAGAAGGATGCATCGTCAGTGACACCAGGTGAAGAGCCAAACATGGTAAGCTCTTCGTTGCGTCGCAGGTAGTCATGCAGCCACGCGACCGCAGCAAAGACCAGTAGCGGACGATCGGCGGGGCAGGCGCTCGATCCCGGCCGAACTTCGCAGAAAAGACCCGTCGGATTCGCGCTGCTGCCGTAACCCGTATTCCCGCCGCGGGTCGCCCCCGTGATCGTCCGGGCGAATAGTTCTTCCGAGTGCATGGCGGTTCCTTCTTCCAGCCATGATTCTTCCAGAACGTCGGCCGTCGGATGCGCGAAGCGCTCCGCATACATCGCCAGGTGCTTCACTTCATGGATCACCGTGCCGCGGATAAGTCTGCGCCAACCATCTTTTGTCATGTCCTGAAGGCCGCTCGCGAAGCCGGTCGCGGCCGAGGTCGGTACGACGGCGTAAAAGATCTCGCCGAAGTTACTGGCAACCGGAGATGTATTATCGGAAAACTTGAACGCAGGATCAAACAGGTCGCACGCGGTAACAAAGCCAAGAATGCCGTCAAAATCGTTGACCTGCTTCGAGAAGAGCATGATGATCTTGCCGTTCTTGTCGGTGGCGGTGTCATACGCCAGCGGGTTGCCGAAGTTCGACGTGACTATGGGAAACATCACCTGGTCGAACTCCTGGCCAATCTGCTGATAGTGGGAATCCATCGTTCCGGCGAGCGGCGCGGCGACGTCCTCAAGAATTATCGCGCGCGGACCGGAATACACCGTTCGCGCCCGAACAGAGATGGGCGCCGACGTGCAGAAGTTCGAGAGTTCCCGGTTAGGAATTTTCATCGTCGTCGTATCGCCGACCACGTTCAAACTGAGACTGGGTCTCCCCATGTTGAAGGACGGCCCGCCGCTCGATTGCGAACGCCGTGTACGTGCCGCAGGTGCAGCAGCGCGGAAGAGCCTGCGATCTTCATCGAGGTCGCTCCGATGCGCACGTCCCGCATTCTTCCTTATTTGCAGCTCGCTTGTATGGAAGGGCGAGCCGAAACCAGCGCCACTCGACTGACTCCCGGACATGCGAGGCGAAACCCCGCCCGCAGCCGGAGAAATCGCCCGTGCGTTGAGGACTGTAGACGCCGCGCCCCGCAGCTGGAGAGCAGATGTGGAAGCGATCGCGGTGCTGGTGTTGAAAACGCTGACCATGTACCGCCCACCCGCCTGAGCCAGCTCGTTGCAGCGCACATCCGCCTGGTTGAGCAGAATCAGCGACTGCCCCAGTGCCAGCGAACGTTGAGCCGCCACCTGAAGTGGCACCTGGAGGGTATCGGACTGGGAACCAACTTGCACGACCAAATTGGCGTTATGGGTGGCCTCACACGCAAAGCTCGCCAACTCCGGCAGCGTAACGGTGAGCTGTGTCGCGGACGCTGCCGTTACCGTAGCGTTGACGCCGTCGATCGTGACGGTATTCTGGGAGGGCGTGTCGCTGAAGTTTTGCCCGACCAGCAGAATGGTGGCACCAGGCGTAAGCAAGGCACTAGATGCTGAGCCGACGAACGGGCCCGCCGAAAGTGGGCTGACGTTGACGGAAACAGTGCTGGACTTACCGTCAGCGGTAGCAGTGATAGTCGCCGAGCCGACTCCAACGCCAATTACCCACCCGACAGTAGAAACCCGCGCCGCGGCAGCATTGCTGGTAGCCCAGGTGACGGTTCTGCCCGCGATCGCATTGCCGCTCGCGTCGCGCGGGGTGGCCAAAACAAGAAGCGAGTCGCCAACGAGAAGATTGGCTGAGCCATGCGAAAGCGCCACTCTGTCGACTCGAACGGGCTCAGTTGTCCCTTTACCGCCGTCCCCGCCGCCACCGCAAGCTGCAACCGCCAAGAAGCCGAACAGAAAGACCTTGCGCATATCGCTGGAGCTCCTGGCGCGAGGCGCCGAGCTTGAGGGTAAGCAGATCACCGAGCGTATTTTAGCCGTCTCGACGGAAGCCATTCAATATAAACATTTGCTTCCGGGAAATCCAGCCCCTGCACTCAATAAAGACGATACTGTAAGCCCTTGGTAACACTCCAGTTACCGCAGTGCCAAATGGCGCTCATTGTACCACTGAATGCAGTCACGTCACGGCTTCGTTTCGGTCTTCCAGAAGTCGATTCCACCGGCTTGCTGCCGCACGTCCACCGTGGCAACTGTCTTGAGCGATACCAGGTCCACAATCTCAACCGTGCCTGGCTCTGACCCGATTCCTTCCACTGAAATGAAGGCGTAGCGATCGTCGCTCGATATGGCGACACCGTGCACGACTTTCCTCCTGGTGGAGAGCCGAACAAGCTCTTTCCCTGTCGAGATCTCGAACACAGACACCGACTGACCACGCTTGTTCGTTGCGACGAGAAGGCGTCCATCGTTTGTCGTCGCCAGATTGTACACTCCATCGCCCGCGGGCAACCTTCGCCCGACGGTCCAGCTGTCTGTATCTATCTCGACAATCTCACTGCTCTTGTTGCATGCCACGTAAATCCTGCTTCCGTCGGCGGACGGTTGCGCCCATGTAGGGGAGCAGGTCACGTCACCAGGTTTGGGGCCCTCCATACCGTGTCCGGACATGTCACTCGCCGCGCCTGCGGCAGCCATGCTGGGCCTGGGGGCGCCCGGCATGCCGTGCTCCTTGCCCTTGTTGAGCATGAAATGGCGTGAAACACCAAAGGTGCGCATGTCGATCTCGACGAGCATGTCGTCCATCATGCAGGCCGAATACTGCTTGGTTCCCTGAGCGTTGACGCGCGATCCGTGTGGCATCGTGCAGGTCGTGACGCGCGCCACCTCCAGGAGGCCTTCGGTAGCGACGATCGAGACCGATGACGGAACCATGTCGCCGTGCAGGTTGAAATTTACTACGTATGCGTACTCGCCATCGGGAGAAAGCTGCAACGTGGCCGGAAAGTTCCCGAGCTCCACTCGCCCGACTAGCGAATCATTGTGAGTCGTGTACTTCCAGAGCGCGCCGAATGGGGTGCCATGCGCGGTCGTTATATAGTAGAAGCGCTTGTCGGGAGAGACTGCAATGCCGTGCGGCCCATCCACGTCGGCCGGCATCAAGCCAACGTTCACATCGTGATCTACGCGCGCGCCACTCGGGCCAAAGCGTACCAGGGTAACCTTGTCCGCTGCCTCGGAAACTACGTATACGAGGTAGTCTTTAATCGGCACGGCGTGAGGAGCCGAGGCAGTAGCCGACACCTTTGCGGATGCAGCGTTCGTACCTTGCGATGCGCAACCAGATCCGTAAAGCAGAGCGAACAACGCGGCTAAAGTGGCCCGCGTGAGCTGGAAAGCGGAATGCATATGAGTATGGAATGAAAGTCAGGAGCGGCAGGCGTCACCAATAATACCTTCTTCCGCCATTGACGGTCCAATGGTGTTCTCAGAGACGGCAACATTCCGTATCTTCTTCCCATGCGGAATCTCGTACTGGAGATACTCAACTCCGGGTTGGAGGGGCGCTACACGATTGAGCGCGAGATCGGCCAGGGTGGCGCGGCCACGATCTATCTCGCGCACGATGTGAAGCACGATCGCCCGGTAGCGGTCAAGGTGCTTCGTGGGCACGTGCGGTCCCCGCACGCCACCGATCGCTTTCTGCGTGAAATCAAACTTCTGACCCAGCTGCGTCACCCGCATATCCTGTCGCTGTTCGATTCGGGGGATGCCCGCGGTCTTCTCTACTATGTAACTCCGTACATCGCCGGCGAATCACTGCACTCGCGGCTCAAGCGCGATAAGCAGGTGCCCCTCGCCGAGGCTGTGAGCATTTCGCTGGAGGTTGCGGACGCTCTGGACTACGCG
>JACDCM010000211.1 GCA_013817545.1 Gemmatimonadaceae bacterium
GGCCGAGAGTTCGACGCTGCTCGGGTATTCGCTCCACCGTGTGTGCGAGGGAGTTGAAAAAGGAGTCGTCCAGCTTGTTCAGGGCTTCCTTCACCCGGTAGAATCGCAGATGGTCGTCACCCATCAGCGACATCCAAGCCTGGTGATATCGTTGCAAGCGCGCTTCGCTGGTATCTCCAGCGGCCAATGCGTCCACAGCGGTGCGGGCTGCGAGCCGGCCCGCTTTCATGGCATTTACAATTCCTCCGCCTGAGAGCGGATTCACCATGTGCGCTGCATCGCCGCAAATAAGTATGCCGTCAGCGACCGTGCGCTTGATCGTGGGATGCACGATCACACCACCTACGGTGTAACTGGTCTTCACTCCTGCTGGAAACATCTTCCCAACGTAATCATCGAGATACTTGCGAGCTGGCCGGCCATCTGCCTTAAGTGCGACGATGCCAAGTCCTACGTTCGCGACTCCAATGCCCTTGGGAAAAACCCATGCGTAGCCCCCCGGTGCAATGGACTCGCCGAAGTGCAGGTAAATGGCGTCGGGGTCGAAATCGATGCCTGACACCACGTACTGTGCGCAGCTCTCCATATCGCGCGAAGGAACTCTGGTATCTATTCCCGCCCACCTGCCCACCATCGCCTCTACCCCGTCCGCGGCGATGACGATACGTGCAGCAATCGATTCGTTTCCGCCCGGGCCACGCGTCGAGACGCGCCAACCCCCGTTCTCGCGAACCATGCCGATAGCTTCGGTTCCAACACGCAGTTCAGCACCTTCGCGTCCCGCCTCCGTGGCTAGCGCGCACTCGAAGCGCGTGCGATCCAGCACGTAGCCAACGTCCCCCTCGGCAACGCGAACTTCCGTACCGTCGGGGGCCCAGAAGATCACACGAGTGATGCGACGCGAAATGAAATCAGCGCCCGCGCCGCTGGCGCTGATGAATTCTTCAAGTCCCTTGCTGCCCACGCCCTCGCCACATCGCACCGGCGCCCCGATAGCGCGGTCTCGCTCCAGGACCAACACATCGAGCGACGCATCCGCTCGCGCCGCCTCACGCGCCGCGATCAGCCCCGCTGGTCCTCCGCCGATGACAAGTACATCGCAAGTGATCCCGGTCACCTCGTGGCTGCCGCCCGCGGCACCATGACGAGCGCCCCCACCGGACAGGGTGCAATGCATTTGTTACATCCGGTACAGGTCCGGTCGTCTACAAGTAGACCCTCTCTTCGCATGTGAATCGCGGCTGGGGGGCAGAGCGGCATGCAGAGGCCGCAGGCGTCGCAAAGTTGCAGGTCCACCACCGCCACATCGCGGAACCGAGTAAGAGGCATGAGCGCAGAAATACTTACAGAGCCTAGGTTGTGTCAAGACAATGCCTTGCCGGTACCTACCGCACTGACTACGTTAGACGGTTACCGTGCTAATCCAGTCACCCCGCCCCGTTCGTTCCGACCGGAACACCCGCGCAAGCAGCACCCTTTAATGCGCTGGCCGCTTTTCAAGAAAGCGTCGCTGTTCCCCGCGAACGCCATCGCTGTGGACCTGGGAACGGCGAACACCCTGATCTATGTAAAAGGCGAAGGGATCGTTCTTAACGAACCGTCCGTAGTAGCGCTCGAGCGTGGCACGAACAAGATCAAGGGCGTCGGACTGGAGGCCAAGCGTATGCTCGGCCGCACACCCGAAGGAATTATCGCGGTGCGCCCGATGAAGGATGGTGTGATCGCGGATTTTGACGTCACCGAGAAGATGCTGCGATTTTTTCTCGAGGCAATTATCCAGAAGCACGTTTTCAAGGTAAAGCCGCGTGTCATCGTGTGCGTGCCGTCCGGAATTACCGAGGTTGAGCGGCGTGCGGTGCGCGACTCCGCGATTGGTGCAGGCGCCAAGGAAGTCTTCATGGTCCCGGAGCCAATGGCGGCCGCGATTGGGGTAGGGTTGCCAGTCGAGACACCCACGGGGAATATGGTAATCGACATTGGCGGAGGCACGACTGAAATCGCGGTCATAGCACTCTCCGGGATCGTGAGCGATACATCGATCCGGACTGGCGGGGATGAGATCGATACCGCGATCGTGCAATTCATGCGGAAGAATTACAATCTTCTGATTGGCGAGCCCACCGCGGAGATGATCAAGATCACGATTGGCTCGGCAGCCCCAATGCTTGAAGAGCGGGAGATGGAAGTCAAGGGACGTGACCTGGTGTCCGGAATTCCCAAGACCGTGCGAGTGCACTCGAGTGAGATTCGCGAGGCGATTCAGGAGCCTATCCAGCAAATCGTGGACGCGGTGCGCCGCGCGCTTGAGATCACGCCTCCAGAGCTTGCGAGCGACATCGTCGAACGCGGTATAGTCATGACGGGCGGTGGAGCACTCATCCGTGGACTCGACCTGCTGCTCAGCCACGAAACGAGCCTTCCGATCCATGTTGACGAGGATCCCCTCACCTGCGTAGTGCGCGGCACCGGACGTATCCTGGACGACGAGGAGAAGTACTGGTCCGTCCTGTCGACGTGAGGTAATTCGTTGGCGTCGCAAGCCCGGTCGTTCACGCGGCGAGATTCGGTACTGCTCGGCTCTTGCGTGGCACTCTCGGTCCTAGCTCGCGCGCTGCCCGAGCGAATGCGCGATCCACTGGCAGCGTCGCTTCGCCAGAGTTTGGTGGCCCCCCTGGTAACGCTCCAGAATGATGCCGAGCTCACCCGGCGCGCCTGGCTCGCAAGAGACGCCATTATTCTTGCCCGGGACAGCGCTACTCTTCGTGCTATGCTGACACCAGTCCTCCAGCGCGAGAACGGCGAATTGCGCCAGCTTCTCGGTATGGCCCAACGTCTCCGTTGGGGATTCGTTCCAGCAGAAGTGTTACACGGCCGAAATGCTGGCGAGGACTACACCGTCATGCTCTCTGCGGGCTCCAGGGCGGGCGTGCAACCGTTTAGCCCCGTTGTCGGCAGTGAGGGGCTTGTCGGGATGGTTAAGACCGTCGATCCGACGATGAGCATAGCTATATTCTCGTCGCATCCCGACTTCCGTGTAAGCGCCATGGCGGCGGACGGAAGTGCGTTCGGAATTGTAGCGGCCCACCTTGGGACTGGCGCCAACCGGTACCTGCTCGAACTCCGCGGCGTGCCCGTAAGGAGTTCACTGAAGGCCGGCACGGTGGTGTGGAGCTCCGGATTTGGAGGAGTTTACCCACGCGGGATACCGATAGGCACAGTGATCGGCGAGGACAGGAAACCTGCCGAAGGATGGGCACGAACATATCTATTGCGTCCTGCGGTTGTGCCCGCTTCCGTAGACGCAGTAATGATTCTGCGACGCGACCAGCGACCCGAAGGCGTCGAGGGTGTCTGGGTCGCGCCGCAAAGCGTTGACTCCGCTGCCAGACGCATTGCAGACGCGGTAGATTCGGCTTCCAGCGCCAGCGCTCCTGATCCGACGCCTGCACGGCGTGACAGCGTGCCTCGCCGCAGAAAAGCTGCGCTAGTGCGTCCGGACACGGGTGTAATCCGGCCGGATAGCGCAACTCGGCGTGATTCCGTACGCGCGGATACTTCGCGGCCGGCTACTCCATGAAATGGTCGACTGGTGTACGCACGGCGCTTGCGTTTCTGATTCTGGTTGTCCTGCACTATACGCTCAGGCCGGTGCTTGGGTGGCGCGCGGAGCCGGATTTTCTGCTTATCGCGCTGCTTCTTGTCGCGATACGAATTCGGCCAGGGTCCGCCGCCGTGCTAGGATTCGTGATTGGCCTTGTCGCGGATTCGGTGAACCTCGAAGCATTCGGCTCCGCAGCCCTCGCGATGAGCGTGGTGGCCTTTTCCGCATCGTGGCTCAAGGCTGTCTTCTTCGCGGACAACATGGCGCTTAACGCATTCTTCTTTTTCGCCGGGAAATGGCTCTTCAACGCTATGTACCTTCTTGCGGAACGTCGGCTCGGCGGAGGTGAACTAGTGATGCAGATACTCGTCTGGTCATCGCTCTCGGCAGCGATCACGGCGATCGCCGGCCTGGCTTCATTGCTGATTCTTCGCCCGATCCTGAGGACGTCGCTGACGTGAGCTTTCATCCGAATGACATAGCGCGACGGGCCCGAGGGGCTGGGGCCGGCCTGGCGGTGATTTTCGTCGTGCTGCTCGCTGCGTTCTTTCGGACCCAGGTGCTCCGCAACACGCAGTACGCGCTGCAGTCCGAAGAGAACCGTTTGCGCGAGGTACCTCTGCCCGCCGGTCGTGGAATCATTTACGATCGCACTGGACAGATCATCGCCGAAAATGTACCTGGTTACTCGGTTTCGCTTCTCAGTCCGACATCCGACTCGTTGCGCGCATCGCTTGGCCGGCTCTCGGGGATCGTCGAGTTGGCTCCGGAGCAGATTGAGGCGGCAGTAAGGCGCTACAAGCGAGCACCCAACCGTCCAGCCGTCATTTTCGGCGACGCTCCGTTCGACGTGGTCTCCGTTCTGGAAGAGCATCGGATCGACTTTCCCGATCTCGTTATTCAGTCGGCGCCCAAGCGTTACTACCCTGATGGATCAGTAGTGGCATCGTTTGTCGGTTATGTTGGCGAGATCACTGAAGCAGAGCTGCTGAGAAAGGAGTTCGAGGTTTACAAAGCAGGCCAGCAGGTCGGAAAGGGGGGCCTCGAGCGGGAATACGAATCGAAGTTGCGCGGGCAGGAGGGAATGCGCTTCGTCGAGGTGGACGCGCGAGGGCGGGTAGTGCGCGATGCGGGAGCTCGGGCGGATTTGGCGCCGAAGGCGCCGGAGCCGTTGTATACGAATATCGATCTGGACCTGCAGCGGTACGCCGCATCCCTGTTCGGAGATTCGATTCAGGGCGCAGTGATTGCGATGGAGCCGCGAACGGGAGGGGTGCTCGCTCTCTACAGCGCGCCTTCCTACGACCCCAACCGCTTTATCGGCGGAATTCCCCAGGAATACTGGCGCCAGCTCAACACGGACCCACGGCGTCCGCTGTATAACAAAGTCATCCAGGGCAAATATCCCCCAGCGTCGACGTTCAAGCTGGCCACATCTGCAATAGCCCTCAGCCGTGGAATCGTCGGTCTTGACGACCATATGCCGGTGTCGTGCACCGGAGGATACCAATACGGCACGAGGTACTTTCGTTGCTGGGAGAAAAAAGGGCACGGCAATCTGTCCCTGGCTCGCGCAATAGAGTTGTCTTGCGACGTGTACTTCTACCAGCTCGGACTGAAGCTCGGGCTCAAGAACCTGTTGGCTGGTGGAATCTCATTTGGGTTCGATAAGCGATCCGGAATCGACCTACCCAACGAGCAGCGTCCTACTTTCCCAGCCACAGCGGAGTACTACGATAAGCGGTACGGACCACGCGGCTGGAGCAACGCCGTCGTGCTGAACCTCTCGATAGGACAGGGAGAGAACGATCAAACGGTGGTGAACATGGCGAAATTCTATTCCGCTCTGGCCACTGATGGATTTGCCGCGACACCGGAGATCGTTCGTGGCAATCCGGAGCGCACACGTGTTCTGGATCTCAACGCCCCGCAGATGGCAGGACTTCGCCTTGCGATGGCCGGTGTCGTTTCGGGGCGGGGCACGGCAGGGAGTGCGGCAATCGAAGGTGTTGTTCTGGCTGGCAAGACGGGCACAGCTCAGAATGCGCACAATCGCAATCTCGACCACGCCTGGTTCGTGGGCTTCGCGCCGGCCGAACAGCCAAAAATAGTTGTCGCCGTTTTTCTCGAGTTCGGCGAGCACGGCTACCTCGCTGCGAGAATCGCCTCGAAGATAGTCTCTCACCATCTCAAGGCAGCTACGACGGAGCTGATTCAGACGGAAGGTTGACGAAGTGAGCGCTCAGAATCGCCGTATTGTCGCCGATTATCCGCTGATAGCGATAGCGCTCCTGCTGTCCCTTTACGGTATCGCGATGGTGTACTCCGCCGGAGAAACCGACGTTCGCAGCGTAGCGGCCGGTGTGTGGAGGAGCCAGATCGTGTGGCTTGCGCTGGCAATGTCGGTCGCTCTTATCGTCAGCCGTTCGTCGGTTCGGCTGATCGAGTGGCTGACGTGGCCCGCATACGCCGGCAGCATTGCCCTCCTCCTTATTACGCTCTTTTTCGGCTCCGGCGCGGGTACCGCGGCCAGCGTAAAGGGCTGGCTCACCATTGGGGGAGTGCGGCTCGGGCAACCGGCGGAGCTAGCGAAGGTCACCGTGGTTCTGATGCTGGCGAGAGTGCTTTCTGCGAACCGGAAGCCTCCCAAATCGCTGCTTGACCTGTGGCGTCCGGCATTGGTGGTGGCGGTGCCCTGGCTCCTGATCATGGCACAGCCGGACCTTGGGACCGGGATAGCGTTCATCGGAATCTTTTTCGGGATGCTGTTTTGGTCGGGCGTGTCTCCGCTCCTGCTGATACTGGTCGCCTCACCGGCGATAAGCCTTATTCTGGCATTTAGCAGTTGGTACTGGGCTGCGTGGTTCTGCCTACTCATCGCCCTGGTAATTCTCTACAAGCCATACATCACCGAGGGGGTATCCCTGGTGATGGCAAACCTGGGCATCGGCGTCATGGCTCCAACGTTGTGGGAGTCGCTGGCCCCGTATCAGCAACACCGTCTCCTTGTGTTTCTTAACCCATCGATCGACATCCGTGGGGCTGGCTGGCATGTCATACAGTCGCAGGTGGCAATCGGCTCAGGTGGCTTTTTCGGCAAGGGTTTTACCCTGGGATCGCAGAAGCGGCTCGCATTTCTTCCAGCGCAGCACACCGACTTCATCTTCGCCGTGCTGGGAGAAGAAATGGGATTTATTGGAGTGACGCTGGCGCTCGCGCTGTTTCTTCTCTTGCTGCTGCGCACCGTCAAAGTTGCGGAACGGGCCAATGATTCCTTCAGCAGCCTGGTTGCGGTTGGTTTCGCGACGGGATGGCTGGTGCACATCATCGTGAATGTGGGAATGACACTTAACCTGATGCCGATCACTGGAATTCCATTGCCGTTCTTCAGCTACGGCGGATCCTTCATGCTTGCCAGCTGGTTGGCAATCGGGATTATTTTGCGCATATCCAGCGA
>JACDCM010000589.1 GCA_013817545.1 Gemmatimonadaceae bacterium
GCTCTGAAAGGAATGCACTCGGAGCTTTACGACGAGCTGAAGAAGCTCATGCAACAGGACACGCTCGCGCAACTCGAAGAAGCACAGAACGTCCAATGCTAAACGTCCAACATCGAACGCCGAACTTCCGAAAGAGCAATCATTGGTGTTCAAAAATTGCGCTGGCGCTTGAACCCGTTTGGATGTGACTTCTCTCATGATGAAGCGCGTACTCCCGGCCATGATCGGTGCTCTCAGCCTTTGCGTGTCCGTGTTTGCGCAGGAGACAGCAAACCTGGGACAGCGAGCGGAAGTTGAAACGATCACGCCGGAACAATTGCGTATCACCGGGGAGACGGACGCCGGCCCTGCGCTTACCCTTTATCGGCCGGACATCTTCAGCACGGTCGATGGTTCGGTTCTGCTTCATGGACTCCCGATGCTCACGCTTCTGGATGGACGGCGGTTTCCGATTTCGAGCGAGCTTAGCCGGATGGGCATGACGCCACTTGATCTTTTTCCCGTCGCGTTTCTGAGCGCGGTGGAGGTGCAGAAAATCGGCTCTGTGCCCAGGCACGGCACGGATTCGCCTGGCGGAGTCGTGGATTTGCGGTTGAATCGGATTTATTCCGGCGGCGAAGTGGGATTCTTCTACGGAAGATCGGATGGCAAGTACGGGCGCGAGGACATGTCGGCCTACATCATCGGCGGCGTGGGGAACGACAAATTTCAAATCACAGCCGGCGCGGCTTACAGCGAATCGGACCTGCGCATTCCCCGACGCGGTCGTTAGACTGCTCAGCGACGCGGATCGGAGCGAGCCGGGGCGCCAAATGACAGGTCGTCAACTAACACGCCACAGCCATTCCAAAACCAGCAGAGCAGACGGGCGGCGCTGAAGAACCTTCGCAGAGTGTTCGCCGCCGGCTAGGACGACGGCATGTCAAGTTTTGACGCGAGCTTTTTGCCGACCCAAGCTTCAGGGCGAGGACCCTTCGCGCGTTTTTATGGCAAGCCTTTCATGGGTGCACAGCCTTAGCGGCGACGACTCTGGGACCTAACCCCAAGATGAAAGTGCGACAGCAATGGCGATGAGGACCAGCACGGTGGAGATGACGGGATTGCGGCCGGTCACCGTCCCGATGGAAGTCACCAAGTATGCCGCGGTCTTCAAACTGGGCCTGCAAAACACCTTCGTTTACCGCTGGAATTATTTCCTCCGCGCGGTCTTTGGCTTGATCCCACTGGCCGGCACGGTGTTCCTCTGGCGCGCCATCTTCAACGAGCGTGGCGGGGGCATGCAGGGTTACGACTACGGTTCGATGATCTATTACTACCTGCTTACGATCTTGGTCTCGAATCTCGTCACCCCGACCGAGGACGAATGGCAGATCGCATCCGACATCCGGGAAGGGCAGATCAATTCGTTCCTCACAAAACCGCTCAGTTATCTCGCCTACCGCTTCAGTATCTTCCTGAGCGGCCGCCTTGTTTACACAATCATCACGATCGCACCCATCGCGCTGATCTTTCTTTACTTCCGCGACTACCTTACCTTTCCCTCAGATCCCGTCGCTTACGTCTGCGCGTTCATCTCGCTGCTCATGGCGGCGATGATTCAATTCTTCATCACTTACAGCATCGCGATGATGGCGTTCTGGATTCTCGAGATTTCGACCATCGTGTTCATTGTTTACTCGTTTGAATACTTCCTCGGTGGCCAAATGTTCCCAGTCGATATCATGCCACCCGCTGTCCAGGCCGTGATGAAATGGCTCCCGTTTTACTACGAGCTGTTTTGCCCCATCGCGATCTTCCTCGAGCGCTTGAAAGGCGCCGCGATGTTTCAGGCCCTCGCTATCCAGACCGGCTGGCTCCTCGCCACCTGGGCCACCGCGCGTTACATGTGGAAGCGCGGCTTGGGACATTACCAGGCGGTTGGCGGATGAGGCAGCACCTGCTCCTGCTCGTAATCCTCTGCCGGCTTCCGAGCATGAGTAGGATCAAGATGACACTAGTGCACTGTAACGGATGAAACTGGTGCAGTCGTAATAGGCCCGAATCTCTGCATTGTAGCCGGGGGCGGTGACCCCGGCATGGGTAGAGAGAGGTCCGAGC
>JACDCM010000590.1 GCA_013817545.1 Gemmatimonadaceae bacterium
GGTCGGTGCGGCGATAAAGCAGACCCACGTCGACGAACCAGGGTAGCCCGTACAGCTTACCCGCCCAGGTGTTGGCCTCGATGGTTGCCGGAAAAAAGTCGCTCACGTCTGGGTTGAATCGATCCAATGGAAGAATCCATCCCGCTGCCGCGAACTCCGGAGTCCAAACCACGTCGAGCTGTAGCACGTCCGGCTCGCCTACACGCGCGTTCAGCCACTGAACGTAGAGCTGGTGCCGCTGCGTTGCTCCTTCCGGAGTGCGCAAGATGCGAACACGGAGATCCTTGTTCTCTCGCATGAAGCGTTCGAGCTGCAACGCGAGCAGCGTTCCTTCCGCGCCCAGTGCACTGCCCGAGAAGGTGAGAACGGTGCCGTCTTCCTCCACGTTCGTCTGGCAGGCTGTGACGAAAAAGAAGGAAATCCAGAAGATCCCCCAGGTCCACAGGGAACGTCTTCTGCAAGGCTTTAACGCTGTGTCGGAGGAGGCGATGAGCAAGAGATTGAAAGAGGCCGTTGGACTTACAATGCGGAAGATGGCTGGATGTCAGTCTAGCCTTCAATCGAGCCGGGCGCGACGACCAAGGGCACAATTTCGATCAAAGCACGACTGTTTGCTAGCAGTGTCTGGGTGGAAGCAGGCTGCACCATTTCCCGCGTTCGGCGCGCGTTGAAATCAGTGTCGCCAACAGTGATCAGCGGCTTGTTTTTGCCGGCGCAAGCGATGCGTATTTACGAGCACACCATTTTCCGAAGACTTACGAGATCTTGCGCCTGACGAACGCTCGGGGAACCTTGGGAGTTATTCTTTCAACTCGGCTTCAAAAACCTTGAACATTGGCTGCATGATCCCATCTCAATGCATTGATCGGCATCGCGCCAGAGCCTTGTTGAGTGCCGCCGCGATCTGGGTCGGAGCTATTGCGTGCGCGACCAGCTCATCTGCGGATCGTGGCGCGACAACTGTCGTCTCAACGCACCGCGGGACTCTGTATATCGTCGGCGGCGGCCCGCAGCCTCCTGCGTTGGTCAAGGAATTTGTTGATCTGGCTGGAGGAGCGGGGCGCGCACGGATCGTGATTTTTGCGATGGCCAGCCTCGAGGGGCTTACCGGCGGCGAAGAGAAAGCGAAGGATCTGCGTGCGCTCGGTGCACATGCCACCAACGTTTATGTGACGCACGAGCAGGCGAACACCGATTCGGTCGTTCGGCTGCTGGACGGCGCGACTGCTGTCTGGTTTGGAGGTGGGGATCAGACACGCCTCACAGCAGCGCTGCGCGGTACCAAAACCGGTAGCGCGCTCGGTCGTCTGTACGACTCGGGCGCGGTGATGGGTGGGACCTCCGCTGGTGCCGCCGTCATGTCCGAAATAATGATCACGGGCGATGAAAGAAAGGTAGGAGGAGACCGGCCGCCTTCCGACAGCAGCGCTACGTTTCTCACGATCAGCCGCGACAACATCGTAGTCGACACGGGTTTCAGTTATCTCGACGGAGCGATCGTCGATCAACATTTCGTCCGTCGCAAACGTCACAACCGGTTGATCAGCCTGGTGCTCGAGAAGCCGGTGCGCCTGGGCGTGGGCGTTGACGAGTCCACGGCGCTCATTGTAGAGCCGGACGGACGCTGGCGGGTCGCCGGTGCCAGCGTAGTGGTGATTTACGACGCCCGGCGCAGCTCTGTTACGCAAGGATCGACACTCGGCGCGACAGATGTGAGGATGCACGTCCTGCCGGCTGGCAGCCGGTTCGATCCAGAAAAAGGAACGGCGACGCTGCCGTAGAATTCGCGAACTGCGAAGAGCGACGAGCGAACTACGAAGAACTACTCGAGGGTGTTCGAGTGCCGCTCGCTATTGTCGACCAATCCGCGCCAGCTCGAATTGCACCGCCAGATCCGTAATGTTCCAGAGTTGAATGTCTGTGCTCGCGCCGTAGCGGATTGGTAGCAGCCGTCCACCGGCGATACGATAGCTCCAGAGCTCGTTGTGCTTGAGTCCTGATGCCTGGACGGCAGCGGAAGTTTTTCGCAGCGCATCGTTCAGCTCGCTAATGTACCCGCCGAGTGCGGGGTCGTGGAGACGACCGGACTCATCGTG
>JACDCM010000591.1 GCA_013817545.1 Gemmatimonadaceae bacterium
GGTGCTCATGCTCGTGCTGTACTTAGTGGCCACCTTTGTTCTCGGCCAGACGGCGCCGGGCCGCCACGTGTACGCAGTTGGCAACAACCCCGAGGCCACGCGACTCGCCGGCATCGCCACGCAGCGCGTGCTGCTCGGCGTGTACGTGCTCGCCGGCGCGTGTTACGGCATCGCCGCCCTCCTTTCGGTGGCGCGTACAGGAGTCGGTGATCCAAACGCGGGCCAGACCGAGAACCTCGACAGCATCACCGCCGTGGTGCTCGGCGGCACAAGCCTCTTTGGCGGCCGCGGCGTGGTGCTCGGCTCGCTCGTGGGAGCGCTCATCGTCGGCGTGTTCCGCAACGGGCTCACCCTCATCGGGGTGTCGAGTGTCTACCAGGTGCTGGTAACCGGCATCCTCGTGATCCTCGCGGTGGCGACGGACCAGTTCTCCAGCCGCGGTGGGCGGAAGATATGAGCGCCACCATCGTGATGCAGGCGAGCGGGCTTGTGAAGCGGTATGGCCACGTGACCGCGCTCGACGGCACTGACTTTGAGCTTCGTGCCGGGGAGATCCTCGCGGTGATCGGCGACAACGGGGCTGGCAAGTCGTCGCTCATCAAGGCGCTCTCGGGCGCCCTCGTGCCGGATGAGGGAGACATCCTGCTCGACGGGAAGCCAGTCCATTTCCGAAGCCCGATCGACGCGCGCCGAGCCGGTATTGAGACCGTGTACCAGGACCTTGCGGTGGCACCAGCCATGACCATCGCCGAGAACCTTTTCCTCGGACGGGAGCTGCGCAGGCCGGGGATCCTGGGCAATCTGTTCCGTATGCTCGACAAACGGCGCATGCTCGATGAGAGCATGGCCCACATGCAGGATCTCCAGATCGGCATTCGGTCGATGAAGCAGGCAGTGGAGACTCTCTCCGGCGGGCAGCGGCAGGGAGTCGCCGTGGCCCGGAGCGCAGCGTTTGCCAGGCACGTGGTAATCATGGACGAACCCACTGCCGCCTTGGGCGTGAAGGAAGGCAACATGGTGCTCGAGCTCATCCGCCGAGTGCGCGAACGCGGGCTCCCGGTAGTGCTCATCTCGCACAACATGCCGCACGTCTTCGAGGTGGCCGACCGGATTCATGTCGCGCGACTGGGCCGCCGCGCCGCGGTCCTCAACCCGAAGCGTGTGAGTATGAGTGAAACAGTCGCCGTCATGACCGGCGCGATGCGTCCCGACGAGCTGTCGGCCGACGCTCTGGCCTGACCTTTCAACGAGAGGCTAACGTGCAAGCATCCCGTCTTCGAATGGCTGCACTTCTGTTGGCTACCGTTATCGTTGCGTGTTCACCGCCTCGAGCTCAGTCGCCGCTCGCGTCCCCCGAGAATGCGATTCGAGCGGCGCGATTGGCGCAGAATGCCGCGATAGCGGCGCGGAATGCCGACAGCGTAGCGGCGTTCTGGATTGAGGATGTATCGGTTACCGCGGGCCTGGGTTTCATTGTCCGGGGGCGGGAATCCTACAAGAGCGCCTTCGGCAAGGATGCGCCGATGCTTTACAGTCGACTCCCCGACAAGATACAAGTGAGCAGGAAGTGGCCGTTGGCCTGGGAAGAGGGAGTCTGGACCGGCACCGCGTCGACCGGCCAGCCGGCTCCGGGCCTCGGCGGTCGGTACTCTGCGCAGTGGGTGAATCAAAACGGCCGATGGCAGATTCGCTCCGAGTTATTCGTCGCACTCGACTGCAGCGGTTCCGCATGCGATTTCCCTCTTCGATTAAAGTGAGCGTCTGTTTAGTGTGAAGTGCGAATCAGCGTAGAACGACTGGTAGTCGCTACGGCGATATGAGCTCCATGAGATGGATGTCGCTCTCCGGCTGGGCAATCGCGAAGTAAAAAGTCTTTCCGTCTGTTGCGAAATCGCGCCGCAGAGACGGTCTGGCCGGGTCGTCGAAGCGAACAAGCGGAGTCGGGTCACCTCCACGGACGCGCTTCATCACGCTCGCCTATTGCGTGACGCCGTCCCCGACATTACCGTGATATGGGAATCCCATAGGACGGAACATGGCGGACAAGCTGGAAGTGCAACAGGGCACGCTCGCCCTGATGATACTAAAAACC
>JACDCM010000212.1 GCA_013817545.1 Gemmatimonadaceae bacterium
ACATCGCCCGATAGGCGGCCTGGCGGTCGGAGGATACCGAGCCAAGCGCGAGATACAACGCATGGGGGGTGATCGGTGCATCGGCTTCGCCATGCGCATTGCGCCTAAAACTGGACCAGCGATACTCCCCCGGCTGCATCACCACGCCAGCACGCACAGGATTCAGCTCCACGTAGCGCATGCACGCGAAGAAGTAGTGGAGTGAATCGACAAGCGTTGACCGATATCGGCCTTCCCACAATGTGCCGGTACGCGAGTAACTCTCATTGAAATAGCGCACATACCGCCGCCCGATCGCTTGCATCATGCGAGCCGGACCTTGCGCGCTTTCGGGCGTGACGAGCAGGTGCACGTGGTTGGTCATGAGCACATACGCATGCACGGCACATCGGGCCCGGATACTGGACTCACGAAGCACGCGTTTGTAGTAGGCGTAATCTTCGGGGGCGACGAATGACCTTGTGCGATTATTGCCGCGCTGAATGAGATGTAGCGGATGACCAGGGACTACAGATCGCGGCACTCGCGGCATGGAGAGATCGTGTATCGAGAACCAGGACACCCGCCAACTAATGAAGGGGAGCAGGGATCTGCTCCGTCGGCGCGGTACTGCTAGGACACCGCTGGCATCGTAACATCCTGGGCATCCACAGCTCGCACCATTCGAACGCGCTTATCATCGTCGTTCAACGACTCTGACCCCTTGATCCCCTTGATAGTTCGCGCGCGCGGGTGGTTACGTGTCTGTCACTGCGAACCTCCGGCGCACACGCACCGTGTGCGCGAACAACGCAACGTAATTCGTTGTCCCACCTGAATGGCAATGACGGAATCGAACCGTCGGCCGCCGAAATTCAGTCGGTTATGCATGGCGACGCGTGACTCTCCGGGCCGTCAGGCGTAGACCCGCGCCTCCTCCGGATCCCCAACCGGCAATTCTGCCTCGGCCGCATCGCGACGCGCACGCCCTTCGCGCCGCGCCACCTCCCACTCCTTCCAGAGTGAGTAGATAGCCGGAATCACGACAAGCGTGAGCACCGTGCTCGACAGCATGCCGCCCACCATCGGTGCCGCGATCCGCTTCATCATGTCCGCGCCCGTGCCCTGGCTCCAGAGGATCGGCAGCAAGCCCGCCATGATTGCAGTAACAGTCATGATCTTCGGTCGCACGCGCTCCACCGCGCCGTGCTCCACTGCGGCGTCGACATCGGCGCGGTTGCGCAGGAGCCCGCGCTCTCCGCGCTCCCGATATGCGTGGTCGAGGTAAATGAGCATGATGACGCCGGTCTCGGCCGCCACTCCGGCGAGCGCAATGAAGCCAATGGCGACGGCGACGCTCATGTTGTAGCCGAGCAGCCACATGAGCCAGACGCCGCCCACGAGCGAGAAGGGGAGCGAGAGCATGACGATCGCGCTCTCCGCTACGCTCCGGAAGTTGGCGTACAGGAGGAGAAAGATGATCGCGAGCGTCAACGGCACGACCAGCTTGAGCTTCCGCGTTGCGCGCTCCAGCGACTCGAACTGCCCCGACCACTCGAGCCGGTAGCCCGCCGGCAGTGCCAGGCGCGCGGCCAGCGTACGCTTCGCCTCGGCGACGTAACTTCCGATGTCGCGGCCGCGCACGTCGACGTACACGATGCCGTTAAGCGACGCGTCTTCCGACTTGATGAGTGTCGAGCCTTTCACGACGTCGATCCGGGCAAGAGTTCCCAGCGCGACTTGCGCACCCGACGGCGTGGCAACCAGGATGTTACGGATTCGCTCCGGGTCGTCGCGCAGCTCGCGAGGGTAGCGCACGAGCACTCCGTACCGCTCCCGCCCCTCGAGCACCTGCCCCGCATCCGCGCCACCGACTGCCGTGCTCACCGCCATGTTCACGTCGTCCAGCGTGAGTCCGTAGCGCGCGGCCGCGGCGCGGTCCACCACGATGTCCAGGTAGCGGCCGCCCATCGCGCGCTCGGCAAAAACGGAGTTGGTGCCTGGCACGGCCGGCAGCATTCCCTCGATAGCCCGGCCGATCCGATCGAGCGTGTCGAGGTTCGAACCGAAGATCTTTATTCCCACTGGCGTCTTGATCCCGGTTGCGAGCATGTCCAGCCGGTTCTTGATCGGCATCGACCACATGTTCGCCACGCCCGGCGTCCTGACGGTGTTGTTCGCCTCGCTCACGATGGAGTCATAGGTCACGCCCGCCCGCCAGTCCTTCTTGTCCTTGAGTATGGCGATCGTCTCTATCATCGACATCGGCGCCATGTCGGTCGCCGTCTCCGCGCGGCCGATCTTCCCGAGCACCGTTTCTACTTCGGGAATCCGGGCCAGCGCCGCGTCGCGCTGCTGCAGGATCTGCTTCGCCTGAGCGGTGCCCACCCCGGGAAATAGTGACGGCATGTCCATAATGCTGCCCTCGTTCAGGGGCGGCATGAACTCGCTGCCGATCCGCGACCAGGGCAGAACCGTAATGGCGAGCACCAGTCCAGCCGCAATAATTGTCGGCCAGCGATTGCGAAGCACGAACTCGATGACCGGCCGGTACATCCGGATGAGCGCTCGGTTGACGGGATTTGCCGCCTCGGGCTTCACGCCCTTCCGGATGAAAAGCCCCATGAGCACGGGGACGAGCGTGATCGAGAGCAGCGCCGCCGACGCCATCGCGAGCGTCTTCGTCCACGCCAGCGGCTTGAAGAGACGTCCCTCCTGGTCCTCGAGCGCAAAGACCGGCAGAAAGGAGACGGTGATGATGAGAAGCGAAACGAAGAGCGCCGGCCCCACTTCCTTCGCCGACTCGCTGACGAGTTCCCAGTGCGTGCGCGGCTGCCCCTCGCGGTCGTTGCGCTCCATGTGCTTGTGGAGGTTCTCGACCATCACGATAGCGGCGTCTATCATTGCTCCAATCGCGATCGCGATGCCGCCGAGGCTCATGATGTTGGCATTGAGTCCGAGAAATCGCATGGCGAGAAGCGCCATCAGGACTCCCAACGGCAGCGTCACAATGGCTACCAGCGCGCTGCGCGCGTGCAGCAGGAAGAGCAGAGCCACGAGGGCGACGATGATCGACTCCTCGATGAGCTTCTCCTTGAGCGTCGCGATCGCGCGCTCGATAAGCCCCGAGCGGTCGTAGCCATACACGAAACGCACGCCCGCCGGAAGCGCGACCTGAACTTCCGCCATCTTCGCCTTCACGCGCTCTATCACCGCCAGCGGGTTCTCGCCGAAACGCATCACCACGAAGCCAGTCACGACCTCGCCCTTGCCGTTGAGATCGGAGATGCCTCGGCGGACGCCGGGCCCGATCTGGACGTCAGCGACATCGCCGACCGTTACAGGCGTACCGTTCGGCGAGACCCCCAGCGACACCATGCGGAAGTCGTCCATGCTCTCAAAGCGGCCACGCCCACGCACCACGTACTCGGTGCCGCCCATCTCGAGCACACGCCCGCCCATGTCCTGATTCGATGCCCGCACGGCCTCGACCACCCTGGCGATCGGAATGCTGTACGCAAGCAGCTTCGCAGGGTCGACCACAACCTGGTATTCCTTCTCGAACCCGCCGAAGGAGGCTATCTCGGCGACACCTGGAACCGCGGTGAGCGCCGGCCGAACCGTGAAGTCCTGCAGGCCTCTGAGCTGCGCCAGGTTGAGCTTGCCGCTCGTGTCGGCCAGGATGTACTGCATGACCCAGCCGACGCCCGTCGCGTCGGGTCCGAGCATCGGCATGGCGCCGTCCGGCAGCTTGTCCCTCACGCCGTTCAGGTACTCGAGCACGCGGGAGCGCGCCCAGTACAGGTCGGTCCCGTCCTCGAAGACGACATAAATCGCCGAGAGGCCAAACTGGCTCATGCCGCGGACGAACTTCGTGTTCGGGACTTTGAGCAGCTCCGTCTCGAGCGGGTATGTGACCTGGTCTTCGACGAGCTGTGGCGCCTGACCGGGCCACTCCGTCATGACAATGACCTGCGCGTCGGAGAGGTCAGGGATCGCATCGACAGGCGTGTTGAGCATCGCCCAGACGCCGGCAAGCGCGACGCCGGCTGTGGCGAGCAGCACGGCGAGGCGGTGACCGACCGACCATTCGATGATTCTCTTGAGCATGGTCGGTTACCTCGGGCGCGGCGGCGCCGCTGACGGGGGCATCTTCATTCCCTTCATGTCCGCGCCTTTGTCGTTCATCTCGGACGTCTTCGCCGAGTCCTGCGCCGGGATCCGGACTCCGCGAGTCCGATCGCCCATGTCCATGCCTTTCATGTCCCCCATACCGGCCGCGCCGCCCTGGCCGAGCATGCTCTTCATTACCTCGCCGAGATTGGACTCGGAGTCGAGCAGGAACTGCGCGGAGGTTACGACGCGCTGTCCGGGCTCGAGCCCGGTGAGCACCTCCGTGAAGTCTCCGGCGACGCGGCCCAGCTCGACATCGTGGGGCATGAGTTGCCCACCGCCCATGTCGACGAAGACGATCGCGCGCTCACCGGTCCGAAGCACAGCGGAGGAGGGGACGGTGAGTGCTGTCCGCGACGACGTCGACAGTCGCACCGTTGCGTACATGCCTGGCTTCAGTATCCCAGTCGTGTTCGGGACGGCTACCCGCGCCCGGACCGTGCGCGTCTCGCCCTCCACCATCGGCTGGATGTACTCTACACGACCCTTGAGCGCGCGCCCCTCGAGCCCGACTATCTCAATGTCGGCAACGGATCCGATTCGGACACTGGGTACATCGGCCGCTCGGAGCTCAGCCTCGACCCACACGCGCGACAGGTCCGCGATCGTGTAGAGGTGCTCGCCGGGCATCACCGACTGCCCTCGCACGACTTTCTTTTCCGTGACGACACCGGAGACAGGCGCGTACACCGTCAGCGTCCGCCGCGTGCGGCCGGTGCGCAGAATCTCGTTCACCTGCGCCTCAGACACGTCCCATAGCGCGAACCGCCGCTTTGCGGCCGCGACGAGATCCGTAGTGTTGGCCGGCACACCCGGGACCGGACTCTGGCCCATGCTCTCTTCGAGCCGCGCCGCGAGCAGGAGCTCCTGCTGCGCCGCCAGCAGCTCGGGCGAATAGATCTCCATCAGCGGCTGCCCGCGCCGCACCTGCTGCCCGGTGAAGTCGACGAACAGTCGCTCGATGAACCCGCCGATCTTTGGCGCCACCTGCGCGACTTTCGTCTCGTCGAGCACCACAGTGCCGGCGGTGCGCACCTCGCTCTCCAGGGTCCGCATGTCGGCATTAGCGAATGTGATGCCGAACGTACGGATCTGATCGGAGGTCAGCACGACGGAGCCGTCAGCGCTCATGTTCATGCCGGCCATGCCCTGCATTCCGGCCATCCCCTCCATGCCAGCCATGCCGCCCGCCGCTGGCTCCTTTTCGCCTCTCTTGGCGGAGACCACCCACGCCACCACAACGAGCGCTGCGATTACGATGCCGGCGATGAGGAGTCGCTTCGTGCGAGTGGAGGCGGGGGGCGGCACGGCGTCGCGCGGCCGCTCGCCCCGATCCATCGGCTCGGTCGGGTTCATGGAACTATCTCCCTCCCCACGATCCGCTCGAGCTCGGCCAGTCCCCTGGCAAACTCGGTGAGGACCCGGAAGTACTCGGTTTCGTAATTGAATAGCGTCGCCTGGTTGTCGAGTAACGTCAGAAACTCGACGCGCCCGACCTGGTAGCTGGAGGTGGCCGACGCGAGCGAGGCGCGCCCCTGCGGGATGATTGCAGTAACGTACAGCGCCAACTGCGCGCGGTCGCGCTCGAGCTCGGAGACCAGCCGAGCTACTTCGGCGCGGAGCTCGTTACGCCGTGCGGTTCGCTCTGCCTCGAGCGCGGCAACCTCCGAACGCGCCTCGGCAACGTATGCGTCCTGCTTCCGGCGTTTCTGGAAGGGAATCGGCACGGACACGACCGCGGTAACCATGTCGGAGAGTCTATCCCGCTGCCCGTACTGGATGGACACGTCGAAATCGGGGAGGTAGTCCCTGCGTGCGAGCTCGACGCGCGCCGCTGCGGCGGCGATCATCGCCTCGCTCTCGCGCAGCATAGGACTCTCGCGAAGCGCGATTTCCTGAAGCTCCGTCACCGGCGGCAGCGGCGAATCCGCCGCCCTGGCGCCGAGGGCGGAAGAGGTGAAGTGCACGCGCCTCACCGAGTCGGCTACGGCGGCGTGCGCGATACGCGCCGGTATGCTGGGAAGCGTTACTGGCGCGTCGCTCGGTTGGTCGAGCACCGCATTCAGTCGGGCGAGTGCGGCGTGACGCTGCTCTGTAAGGCCGACGGCGCTCTCGGCCAGCCGGCTCGTCTCGACGCGTGCTCTGAGCACATCCTGCTGCCCGGCCATGCCGACGCCGTAGCGGGCTTCGGTGACCTTGATGAAAGTGACGAGCAGATCCCGGTTGCGCTCCACGATGCTCATCGCGCGGTCGAGGAAGGCGAGCTCGTAGTAGGCGTCGCGAACATCGCGCGCGACCTGGCGCGTTCTGGCGACCAGTGCTGCCCCAGCCGCTTCGACTTCGCGTCCGGCGACTCGGCGCCGGAGTCCGAGCTTTCCGGGGTACGGAATGGTCTGGCCGACACCGACCATCTTCATGGTCATTTCGTCGTTGCCAAACCCAGGTTCGCTGACCGGGAAGTTCTGCACACCGGCCATGAGCATCGGGTCCGAGCGGAGCCCGGCCGGCGCCACACGTGCGCGCGCGGCGTCGACTCGAGACCGAGCGGCGCGGAGCTCCGGATTTACGGCCACCGCATGGGCGACCAGCGAATCGATGTCGCTTGCCGGCGAGCTGCGAGCGTGCTGAGCCACCGGCGCTAGAGCCGATGCCGAGTCCTGCGCGCCTGCGCCGCCCGGTGCTGCCGCCACGACGGCGAAGGCAACGAGCGCGATGCGTTCGACGATGTAGCTAACGCGATGCACGGATTGATCGAGCCGCTGAGATTCGCTGGCGCACGCCGGTTGCGGCGTGTACGTACGTGCTGAGAACATGCTCCCTCTGAAGTCCAAGGACGCACGCGGTCCGGATCCGAGCGTTACATGACGCTCGCCGAAAGC
>JACDCM010000592.1 GCA_013817545.1 Gemmatimonadaceae bacterium
GCTCCAAACAGGCCTCGTGAGCGGAGAACTGCGCGAGGTGCTGCGTCGCCTCCCCAAGGCGGAGCTCCATTGTCACCTCGATGGCTCGGTGCGCCCAGCCACGCTGGCGGAGCTCGCGAGTGAGTACGGTGTGAAGTTGCCGTGCTCGCCGGCGGCCGATGACGTCGCGAAGATGATGTGCGTCACCGACGCCGCGACACTGGAGGAGTACCTCACGCGCTTCGAGTACACGATCTCCGTCATGCAGACCGCCGAGGCGGTGGAGCGTGTCGCGTACGAGCTGGTCGCCGACGCGCACGAGGACGGCGTCAGGTACATCGAGGTCCGTAACGCGCCGCTGCTGAACACAAGGCGCGGCCTGCCGCTTGACGACGTGGTTGACGCGACGGTGCGCGGGCTCGAGCGCGGGGAGCGGGAATTCGGGGTCGTTGCGCGCTTCATCGTCTGCGCGCTTAGGAATCTTCCGGCGGCGAGCTCGATGGAGCAGGCACGGCTCGCGGTGAAGCACAAGGACCGCGGCGTGGTGGCATTCGATCTGGCGGGAGGAGAGACCGGGAACCCCGCCAAGGTGCATGCCGCCGCGTTCACTTACGCCCGCGATCACGACCTCGCGGTGACCGTGCACGCCGGCGAGGGGCACGGCGTCGAATCCATCCGTCAGGCCGTGCACGACTGTGGCGCGAACCGGATCGGCCACGGAACGCGGCTGTTCGAGGACCCGTCGCTAGCCCAATACGTGAACGACCGGCGCATCGCGCTGGAGATGTGCCCGACCAGCAACGTGCAGACGCGCGCGGTGGAGTCATATGCGACGCACCCGTTCCGGGACTACTTTGCGAGAGGCATGAACGTCACGCTGAACACAGACAACAGACTGATGAGCGGCACAACTCTTACCGACGAGTACATGCACGCGGCCGAGGAGATGGGATTCACGGTCGCGGATCTTTCGCTGGTGGCGCTGAACGGATTCGCGAGCGCATTTCTTCCGTGGGAAGAGCGTCTCCGATTGATCGAGAGCGTACGCGGCGAAATCGACGCGATAGAGGAGACAGTGCAATGACCGAGGTATACGGATCACAAGCGGCCCGGAGAGTCGCCGAGGCGATGCGGGAGAAGCTGCAGGTTCAGGCGCCGGTACTGGCGATGATACTCGGCAGCGGGCTCGGCAAAGTCGCGGCGAGCCTCGAATCGCCGCGCAAAGTCCCGTACGGTGACGTGCCTGGCTTTCCCAAGGTGTCGGTCGCGGGTCACGCCGGCGAGGCCACCGTCGGAAAGCTGGAAGGGCGCGAAGTGGTGGTGTTCTCCGGCAGACCGCACATGTACGAGGGGAACGCTGCCTCGATGGTCGCGTTTCCCGTGCGGGTGCTGCACGCACTCGGCGCGAAAGTCCTGTTTCTGTCGAACGCCGCGGGCGGGATTCGCCGGTCGTACAGAGCGGGGGATCTGATGATCATCGAAGATCACATCAACCTGATGAGTCAGAATCCGTTGACCGGCCCGCTGCAGGAGGGCGACGACCGATTCCCCGACATGTCGGAGGCATACGACGCGCAGCTGCGGAAGCTGATGCGCGAAGCGGCTCCCGAACTCAGCGTGACGGTACACGAAGGCGTGTATGCGGGCCTTTCCGGTCCAAGCTACGAGACCAAGGCTGAGATACGGATGCTCGAGCGGTTGGGTGCGGACGCCGTGGGGATGTCTACCGTGCCCGAAGTGATCGTGGCGCGCGCTCTAGGGATGCGCGTGGCTGCCGTGAGCTGCATCGCGAACGTAGCGAGCGGCTTGTCGTCGTTACCGGTGTCGCATTCCGAGGTGCTCGACACGACCGGACGGGTGTCGGATCAGTTCGTCAAGCTGATCCGGGGCTTGGTGCGCGCCTTGTAAAGGGTCGCGCTACCTGACGAAATGATTCAAGGGGCCGTGGCCCGAGCCCAGCCCCGGAGCAGCTTCGATCGCACGGTGCACGAACTCGACGGCGCGGGCGCACGCGGTACGCAGGTCGGTGCCTTTGGCGAGCTCGGCCGTGATCGCGGCGGATAATGTGCAGCCGGTGCCGTGAGTGTTCGTGGTCGCGATTCGGCGATTCC
>JACDCM010000213.1 GCA_013817545.1 Gemmatimonadaceae bacterium
TCGATCTTCCCACGGGGCCAGCAATCATCGCAGTCTCCGGCGCACTCCTTCTTATAGCATGGCTCATCCGAATCGCGCAGCAGAGATAGTCTTTGCCGTCATGTCCGCGCTCGCAATCTCTGCGCATGCCGCTGCGCAGGAAAGCTCACGGGCACCCAAATGGTACGCTGAGGCCGCGGTAGCCATCGCGCGCCCTTTTGTCGAGGATGGAAATGGAACGACGGTAAAGCCGAGCGTCGCGCCTGTAGTTGGCATCACGGCGGCGTGGCTTGCCGGAGCCGGTACCATGCTCACACTTGGATTACAGGGTAGCGGGTTCACACTGCGGCTAGAGGACGGTGGCGCCTCGTGGGATGGCGGCCGCGCCTTCCAGGTTGACCTCATGGGGGGTGTGGAGCGCGAGATTGC
The DNA here is from genome assembly GCA_013817545.1 of Gemmatimonadaceae bacterium. GTDB lineage: Bacteria > Gemmatimonadota > Gemmatimonadetes > Gemmatimonadales > Gemmatimonadaceae > JACMME01. The sequence continues at coordinate 409 of JACDCM010000213.1, forward strand.
TGGATGTGCGGCGGCCGGCTCTCGTGGATGCACATCGGGTCGCCTGGCCGTGGGCGGCACCTGGCTCCGCGGATCCGACGACGTTCTGCCTTTTCGATTTGGCGGTGCCGGTCTGCATCCTGCCGGCGAGGTTGGCCTTGCCGTCCGGCTGGCAAAACGGCCGCTTTCCGCAATTTTCAGGGCCCACACATTTCGCCTTGGCGGAGGCAGGACGGATGATCCGATAAGCGAACCTGGAACAGCCTTGCAATTTCGAATTGGTGCGCGGTATGGCTTGTAGGAGAGCATTCGTCGCCATAATTGCGGCCGCGCTATGCGCCGGCTGCGAGCTACCAAACGTGCCACTGGAGGCTCCCGCATATGAGCCGTCGCTTTTTGTAGACTTTGAGACACGCCTAATCTACCATTGGCCGCTGGGCCGTACTATCTCCATCTACGCTGACGGTTCGGGTGTGGCCGACCGTGATCTGCGCGCCGCGATCGCTGCCGGCGCAGCAGGATGGATGGATGCGATCTACTACAGGGAATTCGACATCCGGCTTGTGGACAGCCCTCAAGATGCGGACGTGACATTTCACTTCGACAACGTTGCGCCAGTCGTCGACACGGACAGCTGTGAGGGCGTTCTCCTGGGCGCGGGCGGCGTCACATATTTCTGTGTCGACCAGGGGCTCACTACCATACTTCCGCTCTCATTCGTGGGATCGAGCTCTCGAAGCAGGGTAAAATTCGACGTCACTATAAGCAGCGATCCGTTTCAAATTCCCACTCAAGAGCGATTCTTCGCTATCGTGGCGCACGAGATCGGTCACGTGCTCGGAATCGCAAATCACAGTGGCGACCCTAATGACCTGATGTTCACCTCACCCCTGATCACGGATCCGTCCTCGCGCGACGCGCGAACATTGAGGTGGGTGCTGCATCAACCATCCGATCTCGACTTGTGACGAGGCGACGCGTTGTTACGGAGCGCGAAGTACGGCGCGTCGCTCGAGAAGGGGTGAAAACGATCGACGCGCGCGACGCTGTCATTACACCGAGCGCTCGCGACGTGGCGGCGGCGCTCGGCGTGCAACTGCAGCGCGGCGACCATCCGGCAGTCCGGGCGAAGGGCGTCGCTGGATCGAGAACTGAAGTGCCGGCTGGTTCGCTCCCCCAGCCTTCTGGAGCCCGAACGGGAGCCCGCACCGAAAAGAAAAATACAGCATCGGCTGCCTCCCTCCCCAAACCTTCTGGAGTGCGGGCGTGGGTCCCTCCCCAACAGAAGAATACAGCGCCGGCAGGTTCTCTTCCCCAACCTTCTGTCCCCACCGCAGGCAATTCGTCCCCTTCCACTTTTACCATCGCGCTCGGAGCGGACCATGGAGGGGTAACGCTCAAGGATGCGATCGCCGCACGTGTCCGCGAGCTTGGCCACGCCGCCAACGATCTTGGCACTTCAGGTTCGGACGCTGTGGACTATCCGGATTTCGCGGTCGCCGTGAGTCGCGAGGTTGCTGAGGGACGCGCTCAGTTCGGAATAATGGTCGATGGCGCGGGCATTGGAAGTTGTATGGCCGCCAACAAGGTGAGCGGCGTGCGCGCGGCAATGTGCTACGATGTGACGACCGCGCTAAACGCTCGGGAGCACAACAACGCCAACGTGCTGACACTGGGTGGCGGGCTGATCGGAACGCGGCTGGCGCTCGCGATCGTGGAGGTATTTCTGGCAACCCGATTCGCTGGTGGTCGTCACGCGGCGCGAGTCGCCAAGATTGACGCCTTGGATTAGAATTTGCCGATTCAGCTGCTTAGCGCACTGCGCGGCGGTACCAAATCCTTGTGAAATTAAGGAAGTCCGGTTTAACCGGATACCGCGTATGAGGGAGTCCGCGTCCGCCTTGATGAGCTTCGCGGTTTCGAGGCGTTGGGAACAAAAACTGCCATAATCAGGATCATGGGTACAGAAACCAAACCGCGCGCGGTCCGCTCCGAACGAAAGGGAAATACTGGCCTCGAGAAGCAGGGGCTCCAGCCGTCGGGAACGCTGCATTGGAACCTCGTTGCCCCGGAGCTCGTGCAGGCCGCAATGCGCCGCGGAGAAGGCGAGATCGCGGATATGGGCCCCTTTGTCGCAGTGACTTCACCGCACACGGGCCGGTCCCCAAATGACAAGTTCGTGGTGGAAGAAGCGGCCACCAAAGACGACATCTGGTGGGGCAAGGTCAACAGCCCTTTCCCGCCGGAAAAATTTGATCTGCTTCTCAAGGATGTGCAGGAATATCTCAATGCTCAACCGGAGCTGTTCATTCAGGATCTCTACGCGGGAGCAGATCCGAAACACCGGCTCAGCGTACGCTATGTCATGCCCAACGCGTGGCATGCGAGTTTCGTCCGGAACATGTTCATCAGGCCTGAGCTGAGCGATCTTCCGACATTCGAACCCAATTTCAGCGTCATACATGCACCGGAGTTTCAGGCAACGCCGGACAAGCATGGCACTCGATCGGGAACGTTCATCATCCTCAACTTTGCCAGGCGGATGATTTTGATCGGCGGCACGCGATACGCCGGTGAGCTCAAGAAGTCGATTTTCACGGTCATGAACTACATGATGCCGAAAAAGGGCGTCCTGTCGATGCACTGTTCGGCCAATATCGGGCAGAATGGGGACACTGCGTTGTTCTTTGGTTTGTCGGGCACCGGCAAGACGACGCTCTCGGCCGATCCGGAACGTTCCCTGATCGGCGATGACGAGCACGGTTGGAGCGAGGAAGGGGTGTTCAATTTCGAGGGCGGCTGCTACGCCAAGGTGATCAACCTGTCTGCGAGCGGCGAACCTGACATCTATCAGACCACTCAGATGTTCGGGACCGTTCTGGAGAACGTGGTTCTCGATCCGAACTCGAAACGAGTGGACTTCGCCGACCAGTCGATCACGGAGAACACTCGGGCTTCCTACCCGCTCCACTACATCCGCAACCATGTGCCGAATGGTCGCGGCGGTCACCCAAGGAACGTCATTTTTTTGACAGCCGATGCTTTTGGTGTTCTACCGCCAATTGCCCGGCTTACCCCCGAACAGGCCATGTATTACTTCCTTTCGGGATACACGGCCAAAGTCGCTGGCACGGAGCGTGGGGTAACCGAGCCTCAAGCGACGTTTTCAGCGTGCTTCGGCGCCGTCTTCCTGGTCTGGCATCCATCCAAATACGCGGATATGCTCGGCGAACTTGTCCAGAAGCACGGTTCGCATATCTGGCTCGTGAACACTGGGTGGACGGGGGGGCCATACGGTGTCGGGTCTCGCATGAAACTCGAACACACGCGCGCCATGATTAGCGCTGCGCTCTCTGGTGCGCTGGATAACGTCGCATCGGAAACCGACCCTGTTTTCGGCCTCGCCGTGCCAACCAAAATTCCTGGAGTGCCGGAGGAAGTAATGCGCCCCCGGGACACATGGAAGGACACCGCTGCCTACGACGCACAAGCCAGGAAGCTGGCCGGCATGTTCGATAAGAACTTCAGCCAGTTCGCTGAAAATGTCAGCGACGGGGCTCGCAAAGCAGGCCCGAATAGCCAGTAAGCTGCTTCTCAGGGATCAGAACCCCGAGCACCATGGGTGCATGACCGAGGTTGAAGGGGCTAGCCCGAGATGAAGGTTATTCGCGATCCGCTGTGGAACAACATTCGTGTCGATCCGCTGACTCTCAAGCTGATCGACACGCGCTTGTTTCAGCGACTTCGATACATCCGGCAGCTGGGACACGCATATCTGGTTTACCCTGGCGCGACGCATTCCCGTTTCGAGCACGCTCTCGGTGCGTATCACCTTGCCCGGCAAACGCTCGCGATACTGGGAGAGCGTGGCGAGTTGGCGGCTGTACGAGCGGATGACATCGCCCTCATACGCACGGCCGCCCTTCTGCACGACATAGGTCACTATCCGTTCTCGCACGCATTGGAAGAGATCGGGGTGGTCGACCATGAAGAGGTGGCGGGCCCGCTGTTGAGCAGCGGAAAGATTGCTGCCATCCTTCGCGCCGAAATCGCTTCGGACGCGCCGGAGAGGGTGCACGCCCTTATGTGCGGCAAGTCCAGCAGTCCACTGCAGGGCCTGATTTCGGGATCTCTTGACCTCGACAAGATCGAGTATCTCAAACGAGATGCTCTGATGTGCGGCGTTCCGTACGGCGAAATCGACGTCGACAGGCTCATCAATTCGCTCACCATAGTTACCGATCCCGAGTCAGGGGAGCTTGTGATGGGGGTGCTCGAGAAGGGGCTATCCGCTCTTGAATCGCTCCTCTTCGCAAAGCATCAGATGTACCGCAACGTCTATTGGCATCACGCCGTACGCGGTGCGACGGCGATGTACAAGAGGCTGGTGTACGAGGCGTTGAATGCCGGTATAGTGGACGCGCGGGAGCTCGTGGGCCTTACCGATGAGGGACTGCTGAATCGACTGGAGGCAGGCGGGCCACAGCCGCTTCTCAGTGCGCTGCGAGAGCGCCAGCTGTACAAACGGGCGCTCGATCTACCCGCCGCCGAGTTGGAAGAGGGCTGGGGTGAATGGATCGCGAGCGACCGCAATCGCACCGTAGCCGCGGAAAATGCGCTTGCCGCGCATTTTGGCTTGAGGCCAGGGGAGCTGCTGATCGACTACCCAACGAAGCCGCGAATGCTGGGTGTGGATCTCCTGGTTTTGCGGCAGGGCGGTGGACTGAGGAAGCTGACAGCGGCGGGATGGGCCGCCGAAATAAATCTACCCTCGTTATCTGACGAGCTGTATCGCTCGGCACGCCGCCTTCGCGTTTTCGTCGCCCGTCCGATCGATATCGCCGATTGGGCGCTGCTGGATATGCTGAGAACCGCGGGGCAAACGTCGTTCAACACACCACCAACTGCCGATCCAGCTCAGGGACGGTGAGGCGTGGTTTCCTTGGTGATTGCGTCCCTGGGAGGATCATCCAGGGAAATCACCTGCACGACGATGGCCGTAATGTTGTCGAGTCCTCCGCGGCCATTGGCTTCCGATATGAGCGCTTCGACCAGGCGCTGTGGCGTCGCACGCGAGCTGAGCAAACGAAGCAACCTGCGATCATCTACCATTCCTGTCAGTCCATCGCTGGCGATGAGAAACAGGTCGCCCGTCTTGATATCCCCTTCATACGTGTCGGGCTCAACATCGGCGCTTGCTCCCACACACCGGGTAATCACGTTGCTGTACGGATGATACCGCGCTTGTTCAGGCGTCAGCACTCCCGCATCGACCTGTTCCTGAACGTACGAATGATCCTTCGTGATCTGCTTGAGATCTCCGTTGCGTAACAGATAGATGCGGGAATCACCGACCTGGCCGATGAGATATCGCCCCCCAGCGACGATGAGAACAGAGGCGGTGGTCCCCATTCCCTGCTTCTCTACCTCGGAAATGGTTCGATCGTAGACGGCTCTGTTGGCGCGCTTCAGAGCTTCCGACACTTCCGTGGTTGCGCCATCGGTTCGCAGATCGCGAACACCTGCGAGTGAACGCGAAAGCAGCTCGACCGCCATTTCACTCGCGACTTCCCCGGCCGCATGCCCGCCCATTCCGTCAGCGACGACAAAAAGGCCGCCCTCGACGACCAGCTGGCCATTCCGGGGTTCCGCGAAGAAGCTGTCTTCATTGCCCGACCGGATCATTCCGGTATCCGTTCGGGCGGCCACGGCAAGCTGCACTAGCCTCTCTGGAATCTGGTTCGCGTTGGAACTCGTTTGGACGAAACTACGTAGCGCCTCGGAGGCTGGCAAGCACACTATCACCGATGCCAGTGTTGCCATCAGGACCGTCGGCAAAACCAGCCTGAAGGCGATACAGCCGCTGGTACAACCCATCGCGCGCCAGCAATTCCCGATGCGTTCCGCGCTCGCGAATCTGCCCGTGATGCAACACCAATATCTGGTTCGCGCTGATAACGGTGCTCAGCCGATGCGCGACAGCGATGGTAGTGCGGCCGCGCATGAGTACTCCCAGCGCGCGCTGAATCTCAGCCTCGATTTCGCTGTCAACCGAGCTGGTAGCCTCGTCGAGGAGGAGGAGCGCCGGATCAGCAGCTATTGCCCGGGCAAACGACAAGAGTTGCCGCTCACCAACACTCACGGACGCACCGCGCTCTCCCAGAACGTGCCGGTAACCATCGGGAAGACGCTGGATGACCCTGTCGGCGCCGACGCTGATGGAGCGCTCGGCGAGTGTCGCGTCATCCAGCGGCGAGGACAGGCGGATGTTCGAGGCAATGTCGCCAGCGAAGAGAAAAATGTCCTGCTGAACGTATCCGATAAGCCCGCGCAATTCACCTAGCGGGATCTCACGCACGTCTATGCCATCTATTCGAATGACGCCGCGCTGAGCCTCATAGAATCGGAGAAGCAGATTGATGGCTGTGGTCTTCCCCGCACCTGTGTGTCCCACCAATGCGACGGTCTCGCCTGGGCGTGCGACAAAGCTCACCCCGCGAAGTACCCATTCCTGGTTGGTCGCGCTCGAGGCTCCTCGCGCGAGATGCGCAACGTCATATGCGAACCAGACGTCGTCGAACTCGACTGTGACGCCAGCCGCCGCTCGCGTTGCGCGCGCAAGGGGCTGAGC
>JACDCM010000214.1 GCA_013817545.1 Gemmatimonadaceae bacterium
TAGCACCAGCGGAGAACCTGGGACGTCGACCGAGTCCGCACGCGGCTCTGCTCCGCGCTGCAGCACGAAGCCGCGTGGAGCAGGCTTGCCGCTGTCGGCTCCAGCTTGCTGCGCGAGCAGCCTCAGCCGCCTTTTCGGCATAGGCGGAACGGGCTCGGCGGCCCCGACGCGCTCGGCCGTGGTAATCCCGAGGACGAGGCCGGCCATGGCGGAAAGCGGGTGTCCTGTCACATCGTGCGCGTCGTGCCGGCGCAGCGTGTCGGCGCGGGTGGGGAATGGTGTGATGTGGCCGAGCATATGGCAGTGCATGAGCCAGCTCCCCGCACGCGTTGGAATCCACTCCATGCGGAACGAACTTCCAGGCATCATGAACTCCGTGACCGCGAGCCGAGTCGCGTTAGCCGCATAGGCGGTGTCGGCGAAACGGCTACCTTTTGCCAGCATCCGAAAGTGGAAACCGTGCAGATGCATCGGGTGGCTGCGGTCGCTGCCGTTGATCCATCGCCATCGCACTGTATCGCCGACATCGTACCGGAGCCGCTCAGTGTGCGGCCACGAACGCCCATTTATGGCGACTTCCCAGATATCTTCTTTGGTTGGCGGTCGCGTGGAGTCGGCGTAAATGTCGATGACGGTGATGACGAAGATCCGCTCGTGCGGATCCACGCCTGCCCCCAGCGGGTCGATGACAATCGCACCGGTGAGCTGGCCGTCGCGCGCCCAGCGGTCGGCGATGGTGGCCCCGGATGTAGTGCCCCAGTACAGGTACGTGCCAGGCTTGGTAGCGCGGAACAGCACCTCGCGTGTTGTGCCCGGCGCAACCTGGAGTGTGTCGTCCGCCAGTGTGCCGGCGCGAAGTCCGTGGACGATCAGCGTCGAATCCAGGATCAGGTTGCGAATGGTGACGCGTACCTCGGTGCCTTGAGAAGCGCGCAGCAGCGGGCCGGGAATCTCCGGTGACTTTCCTTCCTCTGCGAAGGCTTGCACGGTTACGGCGCTATCCACGTCGGCGTCGGGGCGCCACGCGCCGAGGCGGGCCTCGAGCCGGACCGTCAGTACGCCATCGCGCCGGCTGCCGGCGGGAGCGGTGTTCGGGTTTGGAGCGACAGGCTCGACTGGTGGAATTCGGCTCTTTGACGCTCGTCCTCTCACGGCGGTCCACGCACCAAGGGGCGCGCGAGCAAAGGACGCAGGCGCACCGGGGTGCTCCGCTTTTGGTGCACGTGCGCAGCCGCCGAGGAGGGTTACCACGGAGATGAAACAGAAAAACTTCAACGTTGCGTTCATCGAGTCCCGAATGTGTTGAGAAAGGATGTCGGCGCTCTCATCTGCGCGCGAGCTCGAATCGGTGTAGTCTGAGCAAAAAAGCGGGATTCGCTCGTCACCGGTTATTTATCAGCGAACCGTTACTCGATCAATCTGGACTGCATCGCTGGGAGACCGCCAGTATACCGCAGTCATGTCTGGAGTTCGCGCACACGCCTAAATTGTTCACTTACGACGCGATCTGAGGTGCCTCGATTCGCGAATATTTCATCGTTCCTCGGGAGCCCCGTGCCCAGAAAAATCCTGTTGGTGGCGCTTTGTGCGACCGCGCTGGTCAGCGTTGCAACGTATCGGAGCGTTCGGATATCGGCCGAAGTGGCTCCCGTTGCCGCCGCGATTGATAGCATTGCCAGCCCCGCCGCGCCCGGGAGCGCGGAGCCCAACCTCGCAGTCGCGCCCGACGGTCGGGTGTACATGAGCTGGCTCGAACCTGCGGGATCCGGCCACGCGCTGCGCTTCGCGATTCTCAATGGCCGAAAATGGTCTGCGGCGCGCACCATCCGTGCGGGCAGCGACTTCTTCGTCAACTGGGCCGACTTTCCGTCCATCAAGGTGATCGACAAGGGGCGGTTGGCGGCACACTGGCTGCAGCGCAATGGGTCGGGAACCTATGCGTACGGCGTGCGCATCTCGCAGTCAAGCGACGGCGGCAAGACATGGGGCACTCCGGTGACTCCACACCGCGACAGCTCCCAGACGGAACACGGTTTCGTGGCAATGTGGCGGGAGAAGGACAAGCTCGGCGCGGTTTGGCTGGATGGGAGAAAGTTCAAGAAGGAAGGGCACAACGCGTCGAACGAGATGCTGCTCCTGTCGACGACGATTGATTCGCGTGGAACGCTCGGAGTGGAAGAGCGGCTGGATGAGCGGACCTGCGACTGCTGTCAGAATTCAGCGGCGCTGACCGACGAAGGACCGATAGTCGCATATCGCAATCGGTCGGCTGATGAGATTCGCGATATTTATGTCACGCGGCGCGTCGCCGGGAGGTGGACCGAGGGCGCTCCCGTCCATGCCGATACCTGGAAGATCGCCGCCTGCCCAGTGAACGGGCCGTCGGTTGCGGCCTCGGGAAAGCGCGTCGCTCTTGCGTGGTTTACGGCGGCCGGCGACAGCGCCCGTGTGAAGGTTGCATTCTCCGAGGATGCTGGGGCGAAGTTCGGCGCACCCATACGCGTCGATGGCGGCGTTCCCGCGGGGCGCGTCGACGTCGCTCTCCTGAATGACGGGAGTGCGCTCGTGAGCTGGATCGAGCGTATCGGCGGAGATACGGCGGCTGTACGCGTGCGTCGCGTTCGCCGCGACGGCAAAGTTGGCGCGGCATTGACAATCGCCAGATCCTCGGCGGCGCGCGCAAGTGGCTTTCCTCGCATGACGGTCACTGCATCTGACGTCGTATTCGCGTGGACGGTTCCCGGACGCCCCTCGTCCATCCGCGTGGCGCGGGCATCAGCAGGCGGATTCTGAAGATGAGAGCGATGTCGCGCTCGCGTTCGGGGATTTGGGTGGGGGCCGGCATTGTCGCTCTTGCATGCACGTCAAGCGATAAGTCGTCCGAGGGTGACGCTCAATCGGGAAAGGTCGAAGTTGGAGCACCAGCGCCCTCGTATCAAACAACCTCTCTTGATGGTGACTCCGTCTCGCTCGCTGCGCAGCGCGGCAAGGTCGTCCTCTTGAATGTCTGGGCAACGTGGTGCCATCCCTGTCGGGACGAGATACCCGAACTCCGGGCGATTCACGCGAAGTATGCAGCCCGCGGGTTGGAGCTTATTGGCGTGAGTGTGGACGCCAACGGATCCGACGAGGCGATTCGCTCGTTCATGAAGGATTTCGAGATGGCGTACCCGATCTGGCGGGATCCGGACGAACGGGTATCCACGCAGTTCCTCGTTCTCGGTGTTCCCGCCACTTTTCTGATCGACAGGGAGGGCGTACTGCGCTGGAGAAAGACGGGGCCGATTGCACCAAACGATACCTCACTCTCGGCGGCTCTCGAGCGCGCACTCGGGTCCTGAGTGATACAGGGCGTTTCGTTGGGCATTGGCATCAGTTTTACGGCAGGACTTCTGAGCTTCCTGTCGCCATGCGTGCTCCCGCTTATTCCGAGCTACGTCAGCTTCATCACCGGCTTGAGCCTTGACGATATCAAACGGTCGCGGCGAGTAACGCTAATTCATTCGCTGCTGTTCATCGCCGGCTTCACGATCGTGTTCCTATTGCTCGGAGCGACCGCAACTGTACTTGGCCGCGTACTTCTCCGGCATCGGGAGTGGGTAGGACGCATCGGCGGCGTTCTGGTCATCGTGCTCGGACTATACCTGCTCGGCATTCTGAATATTGGCGCGCTCGCGCGAGAACGCAGGGTGCATGTTGCGGACAAACCCCTTGGGTACCTTGGGACGCTGCTCGTGGGAATGGCATTCGCGGCGGGTTGGACCCCGTGCATCGGTCCGATCCTGGGCGGCGTACTCACATACACCGCGAGCTCGGCTGATCTTAACCGGGGGCTGATACTGCTATTTGCATATTCCCTTGGGCTCGCGGTGCCGTTCCTGCTGGCCGCGCTTATGATCGACAGGTTTATCGAGATATTCCAGCGTTACCGCGGCGCGCTGGTTTGGATGTCTCGCGCGTCCGGGGTGCTACTAATCGCCGTAGGACTGCTCATGATCACCGGAAGCATGACAGTACTGTCCGCCTGGCTGCAGCGCTTCACGCCAGAATTCTTGAGAAGCCGGCTGTGATCGGCGGGTGCGAGAAGAGAACGCATCTGCAGCGATGAAAATCCTGCTTGTCGGCGATTACGCGACACCGACCGGGGGCGCTGAAATTCGGATGCTGGGATTGCGCAACGGTTTGCGCGAGCTCGGGCATGACGCGCGACTGGCGCCACGGGCCCTTTTAACTATGCATCCGTTACTGACGTGCGTACGTCAGTCACGCGTTGACGGAAGCGCCCTCAGCCGCGCATCATCCCCAGCATGACAAGAGTCGAGGAAATGATCTCCGTCGCAGTGTCGACCCAGCAGGCGATGCGGCTGCTCGTAACGACCTCGAGGTTCGCCGACTGGGTATCGCCCGATATCACGGTAACTCCACTAACAAAGGCTCCCAAGCTGTCACCCGGGGATCGCTTTCGGCTAACCTTGTTGGGTGGCTTTACACTCGAATACCTGCTCGAGGCGGAAACTGAGCGCGAGATCGTCTTTGCCTTTACGGGCTCGTGGCGCGGAGAAGAACGTTGGAGTTTCATCGCGGACGGCTCGGACACAATCATCCGGCGTCGCTACGAGGTTCAAGAGGGTGGCGTGCTCGCTCTTCTGGCCTGGGAAACTGTGGGCCGTGTGCTCGTGATCGGACATTTCAAGCTGGAGCTATCGCGCTTTCGTGCCCTGGTGGAGCGCGAGCCCGGTGCGCGTGCGGAGATCGAGTACCGGCCATCCTCGCCGCAATCCGCGGAGAGCCGAAGCTTCCCGATAGATGAGGGCTGACGAGCGCGCGCAATTCGATCCGGATGAGCAGCGCGCCATTCGCGAAGATTACGCTCGTGGCTCGCAGCCTATCTGCCCACGCTGCTCCGTGCCCATGACTGAGCGGCCAATTGGTGGCGGATCCTTTGGACTGGGCTATGCGCGCCGCCGAGAGTGGCTCATCTGTCCCAAATGTCGCCGTAGCGCTCTGTTCGATCTGAAACGCGGAACGCGGAACTAGGGATGCTCGGGAGGCGGGAGGCTTGAGGCAGCGAACGCGGAATAACTGGTGAGGGCGTGCATAGGGAGAGACGCGTAATCCGAAAGCCAAGTGCCGTTAAGCCCTCGGAGCTACTACGTTTCTCTCCCGAGCCCCGCGCTGTTCCCCGGGCACCGGGCACCGCGCACCGCACACCACACTCGTTGCGCACCGAACCATTGTCTAGCGTCCAAAATTGCTGACCGACCGACTCCGCGAGAGCTTCGCGCAACTCTTCCAGCTTGTGCCGCTCCTGTTCGGCGCGCTGGTTCTGCTCCTCGCAGGTTACCTCGTCGCGAAGCTGCTGGAGAAAGGCACAGAGAAGCTGCTGGTTCGGTTGGGAGTCAACCATTGGCTCGAGCGTGGAGGAGTGCTGGATGCCGTTGAGCGCTCAGGTTGGCGCGCCCGGCCGTCACGCGTCTTTGCGAATCTGGTGTTCTGGTTCGTCATGTTCGCTGTACTGTTGGTCGCGTCGAATGCGCTGGGACTCGAATCGCTCGCGGATCTGTTCCAGCAGCTCGTGAATTACGTGCCGAGTGTAGTAGCGGCGATAGTGATCGTGCTGGTAGGAATCGTTCTCGGTCAATTCGTCGACGGCCTTATCATGGCATCGGCGGGCGGGCTTCACGGCGGTCCTACGCTCGCTCGTGTGGGCAGAGGTGGCGTGGTTGTACTCGCGATTTTCATGGCGCTACAGGAGCTGGGAATCGCTCCGGATATCGTGACGACCGCGTTTGCGATTCTCTTTGGTGCCGTCGCGCTGGGAATGGCGCTCGCATTCGGGCTCGGCAATCGTGAGCTAGCCGGTGAAATTACTCGGGAGTGGTACGAGCGCCTGAGCGCGCAACGCAGGGCAATCGAGCGCGAGACTGCAGAGCGCGACGCAAGAGAAGCGGCGGAGGCGGAAGAGGGGGAGAGTTAGATTGCGGATTGCGGATTGCGGATTGCGGATTGCGGATTGTGAACTGCGAACTGCTGATTGCTGATTGCTGATTGTTGATTGTAAGCTAGCAGCTCCAGCCAGCTGGAGTTGTCCGTAATCCTTGTCAATAAACCCATACCTGAATTTTTTGTGAGAGCCGTTTTTATGCGCGTTGCCGCGCTGTTAGCCATTACGTTTACCCTTTCCTCCTGCGTCTCGCGGTCCACGCCGCCGGGTGCTGCAGTGGATCCGGCTGTGCAGACTACCGGAAGTGCCCTATCTGTGAGCACCGAGGAGGAACGCTACTACAACCGCGCGCTGCGTCTGCGTGACCGAATTCTGAATCGCGCTACATGGATGGAATCGGAGGCGGTGCCATGCGATCCGGGCGCGCTTCGCATCTTCAGCACCGACAGCGCCTCGGCCGCGCGCGACTCCGTTGGGTACGACGTTAATACATTGGAGCGCCTTGTCATCGTACGCGGGATCGACAATTCGCTCGACGCACCGCGAACGCACGATCTCCTCCGTGCGGTTCTGGCTTGGGAAGCCGATGCGGCGCGCCCGTCATGGGACGTGAAGCAGGATGGACAATCCCGTAAGGCGATCGCCGCGGGACTTTCCGGCAAGTTCATGAATCCAGAGACCAGGAAGTGCGAGAGCATGGCGCCTTTCGACACGGTGTACGCAGTTCTCCCTGTGCTAACCGGATTCTCGATGCGCCAGTATCCGAACGTCAACTTTGTTCTTGCGTACGGCGAGGAAGGGCTCAACCGGATGCGGGACGCCTTTTTCGCAGGGACGACCGGTTCTCCCAGCTCGGTCCTCAACTACGTGCGAGTTCGTGCCGCTGTTGTGTGGCGCGACTTCGCTGTGATAGCGGTCAACCGCCCAATTGACTCGCGCGGATCGGTGGCTGTTGCACAAAGTTCTGGCGGTGCCGCGTACATCTTTCGCTATACGAAGGGGGAGTGGCGGCTGCTGACAATCACGAGGACGTGGGGGTGAGG
>JACDCM010000215.1 GCA_013817545.1 Gemmatimonadaceae bacterium
CATCAACAATATGACACCGCCCTTCGGCTATACATCGCCGTACACTTCTTACCTCGTACCGCCCCGGGTGGAGCGGTGGGGGCCAGGAGACGGTCAATTCGGAAGGCTCTTTTCGGGCGTACAGACGGTAAATGATGGCTCCTGCCGCGACCACTCGAGCGCTCTGAGCGGGCGCTGGGGAGGTGACAGAGCTCTTACGTTACTAGCGGGCAGCGACTGTCCGCCGACCTGGCCCTCGACGGGATTCGATGGGAAGCGCGTGCTGGTTACCGACTCCCTAATCGCCCTCTTCCGGGCCAATCCGGCCACGTTCCGGTTCGATGACTTTCGCTTTCCCAGAAGTGCCTTCGACACCACCCAGGTACTTGGTAACTTCGCGACTTACGGCAATATCTCCGATTCCTACCGAGAGTTGATTCAGCGGTACGGAGGCGTTACCAGGCTTGGATCGGGAAACCCGACAGAGCGGGGCTATCCGCTTGGTTTGGACATACGTTTCGATGCGTTTCAATTTGCGCGCCCGTCCATTCGGAATGCGGTGTTTTACCAGCTCACCATGGTTAACAACAGTGCGCGGCTGTACGGTTCCGGCATCGATTATGACTCACTTTACTTCGGCATGATGCCCGGCTTCCTGCTGAATGGTCCTCAATCGGGATCCTGGTATTTCGACTTCACGCGCAACGCGATTATAGTCGTGGGGGGAAACGTTTCGAAGAGATGTTCGGGCACGTTTCCACGTCGTACTTCGGTTAGTGGCGGCTGTATTAATTTTACCGAGTTCGACAACTCCGGGCAGGGATTTGTCATTCTCAAGTCGCCAATCGGTGACACGCGTAACAAGCTGTTCTCGGATCCGGCTTCGCCGTTCTTCAATCCGGGCAGCCCCTTGGCCGACGACACGATCACGTACAATCACGCTGGCCGCGCAGGGTTCGGCTTTCTGTACAATAGCACCGTTCTGCGGAGCGATCGGGCATTTTTTGGCTACATGGCGTCCAAGGAAGTCGAGTTCATCGACGACCGGAATGTTAACGCTTTCACCGCTCTCCAGACGCTGCAGCTCTTTCAGAGCGAGGAGTTTCGGAATTTTACAGGCACAGTCACTCCGGAGATGCAGCGTTTCAATCGCTTCGTTCCGGGCTCGACGACTATCCCGACCGGTCCGGGAGCGGGTCAGCCTTATGGGAAGTGGGACTACAACAATGACGGCATTCAGGACACCATCTACGTTCCTGGCTGCGGACGGAATGGATGTCATACGGTTTTCAGCGATACGATGGCCTCTGGGCTGAACAACATTGTCAGCAACATCGGCAACATTTTCAGCACCGGGCCATTCGCGCTGAAAGCAGGCGACACGACGCAGTTCATCTACGCGTTCATCGGCGCGAATGACTCCGCATCCTTCGAGAGCCTTCTGAACAGCACGGTCAACGCCTATCTCACGAACTACGCGGGGCCCGGCTCGGCTCCCCCCCCCATGTTCACCGTTGCGGACGTCGACGTTCAAGCGGCGACTGTTCGCGATTCGCTGGCTGGAGATACCAGGGCGCGAGTGCGGATTCGTCTCAACGTCTCGGCATTCGTAGACCCATTCGTCGCATCCATCGCCGCTCGTTTGCAGGATAGTACTGACATAGCGGCGCGGCGGTTGGTAGCGTTGAATCCCAGCCTTCTCGCGGACGTTCAGGCGGTAGCACTGAACAACTTCGCGGACATACTCGTCTTCAAGTCGTGCGACAGGGGGCAGACTTTCACTGTTTCGGCCGACTGCAGTCCCGCCCGCGCGACGGATGTGGATGGTACTGATATTGGCCTCGGATTTCAGCCCTTGACAGTGATCGCAATCGACTCGCTTACCGGTCAGCCAGCTGACGCCTTTTTCACGGACTTTGTTCAGGCGGGCCGTACCTACCTCTATTCGTTCGTCACGCGAACGCGCGGACTGATAGACATTCCGGTAATCGACAGCATCGGAGGATTTCTTCGCCCCACTAATCTTGCGGATGCCCTTAGCATCGACGCTGACACGATTGTAAGCCCGCTCTTCAGAAGCGGGCCCAATACCGTATTAGTGTATGCACCGATTTCGCTTCCTGGGGGTACGTTGTTGGCTTCGCTTGATACTGCTACGGTGCTTGGGCAGGCCACGCAGTTTCTGACGGCCGTACCGTCTGGTGCCGTCGCGCCAGGCTCATTTAGGGTCGTTTTCGCTAACAGATTCATTGTCACCACAAAGCTCGACACGGTACGAAATCGATCTACTCAAACGGTAATCGCACAGCGAATTTTGCGAGCATCGACCACCGGTACTGCGAGCGATACCGGGACTGCGAACTTTATCGCAGCCGCCGACACTTTCTCCGGGCCTGGGCCTGTTGTTGTTAGCGGTGGTGGCGTTCCTTCGAACCGCACAGGCGTGTTGGGGGATACGGTGTTTTTTCTCGATACCATCGCAGTTGCGGCGGAAGACGTAACCGGCTTCGTTCTCGCGCGCTCTGGTGCGATCGGAAGCAACCCAGCGTTCTTCATTTCACTGACGCGTGATGATCCGGGAGAGGAGTTCAGCACCTCTCCAAGCTTCCCGGGGTTCAATTTGTTTTTCGAGGATCCGACGGCGACCCGATCTACGCCGCGGTTGAGTGTCACGGTGCGCGCGGAGGGAGACACCCTTAACCGGGGCGTTGTAAGTACGAACGCCGTCACTTTCCAGGCGAACATCTCTTCATTCACCGGACCAGGGGGCAAGTATGAGATCACCTGGTCGGACGATGCGTTCGGGCCGCGCTCACCGTTCGTGTACACAACGGTCCCTGAGCTTCAGGCTCAACTGACGGCTTCGCTTTCGGAGCGGCGTAACTCCACCACCGGCGACACGAGCGCGGCGACACGTGCTCTTGTGGGTGGTACGCGCCCTCTGATTCCGGTCAAGATACCGTTCTCGGTTGTGGGACCCAATGGCGCGCAGGCGACGCTCGCAATGTTCAGGCGTAACACGACATCGACGGACTCGGCGCTGAGGAACTCCCGTCTTTTCGGCACTGCTGGCGATACGGTTCGCCTAACCGTTCCGGCGGACATCTGGCTGCCCGGCGATACCCTTTTTGTGATCGAGGCGGTGGCCCGTGATAGCACCGTCAACGTAGCGATAGGAACCAGAACGGTAGCAGTGACCTTCGTAAGGGATACGACGGTTAACGGCCGGACTTTGCGTGCTCCGGTGCAGGTGACCTCGCCCGCGCTCACCTTCCCGCGCTTTGTCCTGGGTTGCACGTCTCAGCCCGCGCTCATTCCTGGCCGTAACAGTTGTAACCCGCTGGCTCTGACGACAAGGGCGTCGACAGGCTACCTGCCGTACCAGGCCGGGTTTGAGACGGTCCTCGATTTCGCGCGGCCGTTCGACCTCTTTAGCGAGGTGCTTCTCACGGCGACGGCACAACAGGCAGGTAATGATCCCACCACCTTGGGCGATCGTGGCAAGGTTCGGGTGGTGCCCAACCCTTACGTGGTGCAATCGGGATTCGACGCGGTTGACGCCAACCGGACCGGCTCGCCGCGAATTCTGTTTACCAACGTGCCTGTCGCGGGATCGATGCGCATCTACTCCGTCGCGGGACAGTTCATACAGGCACTGAGCTGGACACAGTCCGACCTGGAAGTCAACTGCAGACCGTTGCAGCCAGGTGGTGAACCGACCGCCTGTGATTTGACGGGCGACTTGGCTTACAACCTTCGCACGCGGGAAGGCTTGGAGATCGGAACCGGCCTTTATCTCTATGTAATCACCCCCAAGACGGATAACGGGAACGGGAACGGGAACGCTATTCGCGGCAAGTTCGTCATAATCCGCTGAGGACGCATTAATGAAAAAACTAGGAACCATTGGCTTCGGCTTGTTAATGATGGGCGCCGCGTGGCATACCGCATACGGTCAAGAGCCCGGTCCCGGTGGCTTGATTCCGACACCGGACAATCCACCGACGCGCCAAGGCACGCGCGGGGCAAGCTTTCTTCACCTGGGCATTGGCGCGCGCGGAAACGCGATGGCGGGCGCAGTAGGCAGTTCCGAAACCGGGCCGTCTGCCTGGTACTGGAATCCCGCTGGAGCCGCCGCGTCGGATGGGTTTTCCCTCGCCGCCGGGCGTCAGAACTTGTATGATGACTTCGATATCGGACAGACTTATGCGGCCGCATCCCTGCCTGTACTAGGAGGGGTCGTCGGAGTGAGCTTCAACACCCTGAATTCCGGTGATATCGACAGAACCACCGAAGTAAACCCGCTCGGCGACGCACGCGCTGGCCGCTCCTTCGACTGGAGTTCAAGTGCCGTTTCGCTCGGCTACGCTCGCCGTTTAACTGACCGGCTCGCGGTAGGCGGCCAAGGCAAGTACATCACTGAGGGTATTTCCGACGCGAACACCAGCTGGATCTCATTCGATGTCGGGACGCAGTTCAAGACCGGTATCTACGGTCTTGTCCTGGGCGGTGCGCTTCAGCACATAGGCGGCACCGCGCGCGTAAAGGGGTCTCTGATAAGCCGGCAGATAGACCCGGAAGACAATAGCCTCAACCGTCAAAACACCCGTACCGACCTCTTTACACGCGAGACGGAGCTACCCACGGAGTTTCGTTTTTCCGTTGGCGAGGATTTCTTCGGCGATGCGGAATCGCTCTTTGGCGGCGCCGGAAGCCGCCATTCCTTTACGGCAGAAGCCGCCGTCAACGACGCTGTGGATTTGGCTCCGCAACTTGGAATCGGTGCCGAGTATTCATTCCGCAAATTGTTCTACTTGCGTGCCGGCAAACGATTCTTCAACGACGACCGCTCAACGGGTTCAAGTGCGGAATACGGGCTCTCCGGCGGATTCGGACTGCGAATACCGGTGTCTTCTCGCCGGATCTCCTTTGACTACTCATACACTTCGGTCGGCGATCTTCAGAACATTCAGGTCTTCTCTTTCGAGTTCGGCCAATGATCTACTCGACCCCCTTTTTTCCTTCCCGCCGCGAGCGGCGCGTCGGATTCGCAACGCTTACGGCTTTAGTGACATTGGCGATGCCGATCCGCGCCGCGGCGCAGGCGGAACAGGGAGAGTTCAGTGTCTTGCCGAGGCTTGGCGCAATTGATTTCGATCGGGCGTCCAGCCTCAAGACAGCACCATTCCTCGGCCTTGACGCTGAGTATCACATCAATCGGTTCTTCGGAATCGGCACCGCCGTGCACGTTGCCAGGCCGAATACGCGTGCCGAAGATTTTCTTACAACACTCACGTTCGGCATTCCCACGAGCGGTGACACGACGTTCTTTTTCCAGACGGGACAGGCGATAACGCTCCTGGAGGGTGGATTACTGGGCACCTTGCGGTATCCGTTGGGTCGTTTTACCCCTTTCCTCACAGGCAGCGCGGGTTACTACCGCACCTTTCTCGATCCCCAGATCAACCGTGGTGCGCGCGGGTGGGATGGTGCTTCGTACAGCTACGGGGGCGGTTTCACAGTGCGATTTTCCGAACGAAGTGGTATCCAGCTCGACGTTCGCAACCTGGTGCTCACTGACTATGAGCGACAGAGCCTGGAACCAAGCCTTGGCCGGAATCCGAATATCTTCTTTGAGGAAGACTTCAATTTGCCGCCGGACAACAAGTCCAGCGTGAACAATCTCGTATTGAGCCTAGGATTTCGGTATGTGCCCAATGTGGGTAGTGGCCGTGATACTCCTGTCGAGGCCGATCCTACCCGCAATCAACGACCAGCCGCGATTCGCTAATGAAACTCTTCTCTAAATGTGCCGCTGCTGGCGCTTTCGCTCTGGCGACCGCCGCCTGCAATCCAGATCGCGCAGTTTCCACTGATTCGGTCGGCGATCCGGCATACGGCGTTCAACTTATTCTTACGGGAAGCAACGTTCCCAAAGGTTCTGTAAGATTTACCTTCCCGCGAAACGCCGCCGATCCAGTTCAGGATACCGTTCGCATCACAGTCACCGGACTTGACACCCTGGAGAACGGTTTCTATACCGTCTTTCTGGGCGATTCTTCCGGTAGCGCATTTAAGCGCGCGACGGGGACACTTATCGTAACTCGCACCGATACTGTGCTTAATGCGCTGGGCGACCCCGTCCCGCGTGCCAGGACCGATACGACGCAAAATGTTTCGTCCTTTCAACTTGGCGGTCCGCGCACTTCCATACAGTTTGTGACAACGCGCGCCCAGTCGGGCTTGCTGCCATCCGATCCGATCGAGACCGTCCTTATCACCATAGAGGACAACGCTCAGGCCACTACCCCTTCTGCGTCTCGCAGGCCCATTTTTGCACGCCGAAGACAGGGCACCGCTGTTCCTGCTACGGGCGTCGCCTTCCGAACGTCACAGCTGCGATTTGGAAACTACGGCGGCGCCGACCCAGCCAATGATTTCGTCTACATTCCCACTGGGCGTGGCCGCGCCTACGTACGGGGCAGCATTTTGATAATCAACGATTCCTCTCTCACCCGGCCACCGCTGGGATATTACTACGCGGCGTTTGCCGTGAAGGGTGATTCGGCCAGGGTTCCCATAGACACGGTTTACCTTGGCGAGTTTACCGCTCCATTTCCTCGCCGTAACCTGTCGCTGTTTAACGCGGATAGCCTCATCATCGACCCTCTGGTGCAACCTGAAGGGCAGCGAGCGGTACTTGCGGCATCGATTCGGATTGATGCTGACACAGTGTCCGGCTTGGGCCCAGCGGCCAATCCCTTCCAGGGATTCACGGAAGTGTTTGTCACGCTTGAATCCAAGAACAAAGTACCTGATCGCCTCGGCCCGGTCATCGTCCTGCGGGCGGCACTGCCCGATATTGTCCGCTTGGGCCGGCCATAGGACCCAGGTTGTTTCTCGCGAACATTTCGAGTCTCGCGCAGCTGTTCAAGGTTTTGGAACGGCGGGATCAGGGACGCGGC
>JACDCM010000021.1 GCA_013817545.1 Gemmatimonadaceae bacterium
GACGCGACCGCCTGATTCGGTGAATTTCAAGGCGTTCGAAAGCAGATTGAGCAGGATCTGCTGGAGTTTTTCCCGATCCGCCCGAACCGTGGGCCAACGGATCGCGTCTCGCTCTTCATATGCGATTCCCTTCGCGGCGAATTGCGGTTCTATCATTGGGGCGACGTCAGCAAGTGCCTCTCGTAGTGGTACGTCCGACATTACGTAGTCTACGCGGCCCGCCTCGATGCGGGAGAGATTCAGGATATCATTTATCAGTCCCAACAGATGACGCTGGCTGCGGTCGATTCGCGTTAGCGCAAACCGCTGCTTGTCGGTGACGGGCCCCTGAATCCCCATGGCGATAAGCTCCACGTAACCGCCGATGGCATTGAGTGGCGTGCGTAGCTCATGGCTCATGGTAGCAAGGAATTCGGACTTTGCCTGATTTGCGGTATCCGCAACACTTCGCGCCACTTCCAATGACGCATTGGCGATCTGCAGCACTTCCGCCTGCTCTTCGAGTTCGGCGGCCTGAGTCTCCATGGCATACGCCTGATCACGCAGCTGTTCGTTCGTCATCTCGAGCTCCGTAGCCTGGTCCTGGAGCAACGCGTTCGCACTCTCGAGCTCAGACCGCGCTTCTCGTACTCCAAGCAGCGTGCTTTCGAGCTCGTTGCGCGTGCGCTCCAGCGTCTCTGCGAGCGAAGCGGCGCGTGCGGCGGCCTCGTGAGCCAACCGCTCCTTGGCCGCTGCCCGAAGCGAGTGTTGCTCCGCGTTGAGCGCCTTCGCGACCAGGGGAAGCAGGGCACGGAACCAGGCAATGTCGGTTGGCGGGGAGCTGATTCCTACAAGAGCAAAGACCACATCCGCGCTCGATGCATAGCCATTCACTGGCAGTAGCATCTCTGGCGAATGTACGGGCAGCATGCCCTCGCATTGTCCGCGCAGCACGCATTCGGCTAAAAAGTCCCGCCAAAGCTTACGACCAGGCAGCGACTGCGGAAAACCCGGCGCTGTCAGCAACGCCCCCACTTCGGGATCGCGAAGAAAAATGAGCAGGCTCTGAGCGCCGAATGCGGACGCCAACGCCTGTGCAGTAACTGTCCGCTCCGCCGGATTCGCCAGGCGGGCCGCAAGATCCAGAAGCGCTAAGTCGGCTGGCCCGGATGTCACATCGGTTGCGGGAAGCGGGCGACGATGGCTATTCGGGAAAGACGCAAACGACTGCCGTACAATTGTGGAATCCGCTGAACTGCCCTTCGGCACGGACGATCTGGCCGTACGAATTGAATCCTGCGAACGGCGCGTCCCTTAGCTCTCTCGCCACCGCGTCGAGCTCATGGCTGAAATCCTGGCCGAGCCGCAGCCTGGTAGCGACACAGTCAAAGAAGAGTGCCGCCTTTGGAGTGTGTCCCTCGCGCTGTACCTGCTGCATCGCATCGCGAGTCGCGCTTGCTGCTGCGTCCGCGGCATCCACAGCCTGAGTCGACATGATGTTCGCCAGAACCCCAGTCGGCACCTCCGCGGCACAGATAATTCCCCCCTCGGCGTCAATTCCGAGGGGCACTCTTAGCTTGTAGCCTTCGTCGGACTTCACGCCCACTACGTTGTGGAGAAAAAATGGAAGTGGGTCGGCACGATCGAACCGCTGATTGCTCTGGGCGGCGTGCTCCTCGAATGCCTCCACCGCGGGTGCCACATTGAGGCTCAGAACGCACGAGTTGTTTGCCTGCGTAACGCGCAGAGGGTCACCCGCAGGCGTCCAGCCATGGCGCGCGCCAATGCCGATTGGCTTGTTCGAGAGAATCTCGAGCGCCACTGCGGCGTCCGTATGAGCTTCCGTCCCGAAGAAAACGTGAGTCTCCTTGAACCGCCCGTCATCGCCCGCGCCGCCGCCGACAAACCGGTACATGCCGCCAGTAGCGATCGTCAGACGATCGACGAAGTCCTCCGCGTGGCCGGCGAGCGCATCCACGAGTATGAGAGCAGTGCGGTAGCGATACTCCGAAGTGCCCATACCCTGAAATCCCTGCACCAGCTGACGCGCTGTAGAATCCCGGTTAGCGGAAAGTCCGAGCGTCCTGGAGGCGCTGAAGCGCATGTCGGCGGCGCGCAGCGCAATTACGGTCGTTAACCCTGTTCCGGACGTTTCGCTAGTGAACTCGCCCGCCGACGAACATCCAACCATCGCTCTCGCGGGGCATTTGGAATGCAGCGCGCGAAGTAATTCCGCGTAGTCATTCTGGGGAGAGGCAAAGACGATCATCGCATCAGGTGCCGCGCCATGCAGCTCAGACCGGATTTTGGCGGCAAGTGCTTCCCCTGCTTCAGAATCCCTCAAATCCGTTGAGGCGATAGCGACTTCAGTCATGGGCAGGATTCCAGAGGGAGGTGACACTCGATATAAGAGCACCAGAATTGAAAAGCGCAAGAACCTCGCCGCACCGCTCGCCGGCCGTGTCGGACTCAACGTCAACTCTCTCAGCGCCTGGTCTTCCCCGCATGATTTTGGAGACGCACATTCGGAAGCCGCAAGCGTTAACGAAGACCCGCTGCAGCCAAGCTGCCTATTCCAGAAACGTCAGATTTCCGAGCCGAACGGCTTCCCGTGGACCTTGGCCGACGATGAAAACACAAACCTCCGGCGTCGCACCGTAGTCTCCGGAGTTTTCGCTGTCGGCACCCGCTCCGCGCAAGCGGTTGTATCGCTGGTCGCCGCCGTAGTGCTCGCGCGGCTCCTCACCCCCTCGGACTTTGGCATTTTCGCAATGGTGGCGCCACTGGCGATGCTCGCCAACCAGATCGGGAACCAGAGCTTTCAGACGACGGTGATCCAGGCGCCCAATCTGTCATTCGGCGATGCAAGTGCGCTGTTCTGGTTCTTCGCTCGCGTTAACGCATTGGTCTCGGTGTGCATGATCGCCATCGGTTACCTCCTGGGGCAATTTTACGCCGAACCCCGCGTCGTACCGATTGCGGCCATCTGGGCCGCTTTCATCCTCCTGCTCTCACTAACGGGGTTCCAGGAGGCACTCCTCAAGCGTGAAATGCGCTTTGCAGCGGTCCTGAGCGTGCAGCTTGCGGCGCTAACCGTCGGGTTGGCAGTCGCGATTGCAGCGGCGTGGGCCGGAGCAGGCTATTGGGCGTTCGCTTACCAGGTGATCGCAACCGAATCGGTGCGCCTGGTATGGGTGTACCGGTTGAATGGCTGGCGCCCGGCAGGATTCTCTTCTGCTGACGCGCGACGGCCGGTCGAAAACCTCCGCGCGTACTGGCGCTCGATAATGGGCTTTCGGGTGGCGTTCTGGCTCAGTGAGCAGCCCGACAGAATTATCATCGGCAGGCTCGGAGGCGCGGCAACGCTGGGACTGTACGAAACCGCACGCCGTTGGTCGTGGTATGCGTTCACTGAGCCGTTTTTCGCGCTCAGCGATGTTGCCGTGGTGAGCTT
Source organism: Gemmatimonadaceae bacterium (assembly GCA_013817545.1). Classification (GTDB taxonomy): domain Bacteria; phylum Gemmatimonadota; class Gemmatimonadetes; order Gemmatimonadales; family Gemmatimonadaceae; genus JACMME01. Next base: position 3,434 of record JACDCM010000021.1, read on the forward strand.
CAGTCGCGCGCTCGCGGAGCCGGAGCGCTTTCGGCGCTTCGTGTCGCGAGGTGTTCTTATCATGCTCACGATATCGTTGCCGATAATCGCCTTTGCCGGCGCGGAAGCCGAGAGCGTCGTGCGGGTGTTACTCGGGTCCCAGTGGGAGGGGGCGATTCCTTACGTCCGCATATCCAGCGTTGCCGCATTCGGCGGTGCGCTGGGACGGGTCGTGCAATGGATTCCGATCGCCACCGGTGATGCTCAGCGTCTGTTACGCTGGTTCGTCTGTATACAGCTACCCGTGATGCTGGCGGGTATTGCGATAGGTAGCGTGTGGGGGGCTCCTGGCGTAGCGCGGGCGTACGCCGTTGTGCTCGTGACGCTGGCGCTCCCAGCCGTAGCTTACTGTGTTCGCGGCACGCCGCTCAGGTTTGCTGACGTCATTGGCGCCGCGGCCCGGCCAGCGGTCGCCAGCGCGTGCGCAGTCGCTGTTCTAATCGCGATGCGGGGCTTTCTGCCACGCGACGCCGGCGTCACGCACCTGGCGATAGCGCTGGTCATATACGTGGTCGTTTTCGCGGTAGCATGGCTGGCGCTGCCCGGCGGAATCGGTGCTAGTCGCGAAATTGTCGTCACCTTTCGGGAGTTCCTCAGCCCACCGACAGGGAATGCACCGAAAAGCGGCACTCCGTAGGCTGGAGCGGCGTTGGAAGAGCGGTCCGTGTGTTGTCCCTCGTCCCTTGTCCCTTGTCCCTTACTAGCGCACCAAGTCCGCGGTGAAGTCAGCACCGAGACCGCTATTCAGTGGGCGCATCTTCACGCGCGACGCAGCGCTCGGTCGCCAGTGATGGCGGTGGCGACTGCCGCGCTCGAGCGGGCCGTCACGCGTGACTTGCCATTCGTAGCCAAGGCAAAGTTCTTCGACGAAGACGCGTCCCAGAAAAAGAGCGAGGCGCGCTCCCATGCAGCCGCGCTCATCGGCGCCGAAGGGCGAGTATTCCGACCTTCCAAACGTGCGCGAGAGAAACCGGTCAGGGCCAAACCGTTCGGGATCCGGGAAGATGCTCGGGTCCCGATGGCTCTCCTGGACGCAGACGCGAAGCAGCCACCCTGCGGGTATGCTGTAGTCGCCGAGCGTGATGGGCTGAGCTACCCTGCGATAGAGGAACTCGCTCTGCTCCATGCGCAGCGTCTCGAGAACGACGCGCGACCCGATGTCCGAGGGTTGAGCCCCACTCGGCGACCCGGTCGCGCGTCCGGCGGCGCGCACCTTTGACTGCCACTCCGCGTTGTCGGTCAGCAACTTGAACAGCCAGTCCATCAGCCCTGTAAGATCGCCGTGTGAGATGCGGAAGACGAGAAAGAGATTGCGTGCCCGGTTGGGGTCGTCGAGGACGGCGGGATCAGCCTCGAGAATCGCGCGCAAGGCGGAGCCAACGGCAAGGTGCTCCGGTGAGGTTGCACCTTCACGCGCGACAGCGCGCATCAGGGCGGTGACTGACACCAGGGCTTCCTCGAGCTGGCGTTGCCAGCGCGACCCGCCAGACCTGTCGAATTGCAGATTGGAAAAAGCGCGCTCGAGCTCTGCAACGCGGGGATCGTTTGGGAGGAGTCCAAAGAAGATTCTGGAAAGCGCGACGAGCAGCCAGCGTGCAAAATATTCACGCCCGCGAACGCCGCCGTCTCCCTCCCCCGAGTCACGCGCCAGGGTGTCGAGCATCGTTCGGCAGGCGGCCCTGTTGGCGTCTTCACCAGCATGGAGCTCGAGCGATGCGAACGTCCTTCGGAAGAGTGGTGCCTCCTCGCGGTGGTCACGCAGGGCCATGTAGCGAAGCGTGCCTTTTGGAAGGCGCCGGTTGTACGGCAGGGTGGCGCCTATCAGAGAATCGGCGTTTTCGGTCAGGAGCTCACGAGCGCGGCCCAGGCCAAGGACGCAGACGACCGGGCGGCCGAACTGACTCATCTTGAAGACGGGGCCGTGAGTGTGAGCCTGATCGAGGTAGAATGTGCGGTTGTTTATGGCGTCCAGAGACATGCCGATACCCAGCGAACCCGGAGGCCATTTGCTTCGCGCACCGTACGAAGGTCGCGCGCGCCACCAGGCGAGTGCCGTGGCGACGATTACGCCGATCGCCGCGAGATGGCGGATAGTCGGCCAGCGGACGATCATCCAAATACCTAGAACTGTGCCGACGACGCTGAAGGCCACGACGGTGAGAGCCAGTCCCGGCAGCGCCGCTGCGTCACGACGGAACGGAGGTTTCGTCGCGATGTAAATGATATGCAGAAGAACGAATGCGAAGACCGCCGATTCGAACAGCGAGAGTATCAATTGACGGGCAGCTTCAAGTAAATGGGCGAGCGGCGCGAAGAAGTGGAGCGACTACAAGCTTGCTCGTGACCGGTCACAACCGTGACCTTTCGTGGCCTGCGCGGGCATGAGAGTCTTGCGCTCAAAGCGTCGTAGCGCAAGAAGCCACCAGGCAGGTGTGCTGGCAACACTTCAAGCATGTTAGTCACGTAAATTATCGGACCGTGGAAATACTGGAGCACTCAGACAGAAGCACGCTTGGTTCTCTGCGCGAAATCTGGCTGCGGTCCGACCGGAAATCCCAACCGGCAAGTGTGGAAAGAGGCGAGGCCGTTGAAGGGCATGGGCTCGCTGGCGATTGTCATGCCGACTTCTTGTCTCCCAGACAGCTTCTCGTGGTGGGGGACTCTCTGTATAATCGCTTGTCACTGCCTCCCGGCTCGCTGCGAGAAAATCTCCGAATCAACTGCGACATTCGGAGGCTCGAGCCCGGAATGCTCGTGGCGGTTGGCGCCTCGGTTGTCCTCTGGTTGACATTCGAGTGCGATGTCTGCCACCGCCTCAACAAGCATCGCTGGGAACTGATGAAGGAGGTCGGGGATGAGCGCGGAGTGCTGGCGCGAGTCCTGGCCGGTGGAAGTATGTCGGTTGGAGATTCAGTGATCTGCGTGGTTAAAATGCCGCGCCAATGGCCGGCTTCCTGGCGACATCGAATTGCCAGGGTTGTCGCTTCAGTGCCGGACGGTCATGTAGTCGAGTACGGGCACCTGGCGCGACTGGCCGGAGTACCACGCAGTTACTGCCGCGTATTCCCGAAAGCGCTACGGGATAAGTTAGGCGCTTCAGCTGAGAGAGCTGTTTCATCGGGTGAGAGCCCGGAAAAGCCGAGGTGGATGGGTCACGATTTTTTTTCAGCCGAAGCCCGTCAATTACTCTCCACCGGTGTGATGCTCCCGCCGCTGGAACGCCAGGAATTCCCGAATTGCCCGTAAAGCCTTTTTATCCCGCGTCGTTATCCGCATTTCCGCACCAAGAGGCAGATCGCTGACCAGGAATCGGATCGCCTTTCGCCTCGCCGTCATGACTCGGATACCCGGCACCTCACCGGCGTGAACGAATCCCGGGATGGCAAAGTCTCCTCGCGCGAACGCTCTAGCGATCAAGCGGAAGTGCGCCCGGATACGTGCGACAGCCGCCGTGTCCGTTGGAGCCGCCTGGAGTACGATTCGTCCACCGTAAGCCAGTGCCTCGAAAGTATGCGCCGAGGTGTATTGATCGACGCCCATTGCGTTCTGTCCGCGTTGCTGCATCTCGGAGAAGGCAGTATCGCGCTGCGTGTGGTGCTCATGCGGCGTCCCGTGAGACTGCGCCCGTACGATGGGAGGCGCTGCCGCGATGGCGGGAATGGCCAGAATCAGAATGAAAAACTTCATGACATTCTCCTTCAGGGAATTTTACGATCAGTATCTCATCACGACGCGCCGCGACCTGAAATGTCATCCTGTACGGTCACCTTGACCACGCCAGTATCGCGTGCGGTCCTCATGTATAGTACCGGCACAGACACCCCCGCTGGTGGAACTTAAGTCTCACGAATGATCGAAATCGCGACGCTCGCCCGCATCCCCTTCCTCGAAAACGCTTCGTTGGCGGCGCGCCGAGAGCTCGCTGCACGCGCCGTGCTGCGCCGGTTCGCGGCTGGAGAAGTGCTCTTTACCGCGGGCTCTGTGTCGCGCGGATTGTACGCGATTCTCGCTGGCAGGGTGCGCGTGCTTCGTATTTCCGACAGCAGGCAGCATCTCGTGCACGTCGAAGGGCCGGGTGGAAGTCTCGGTGAAGTACCCCTCTTTCAGGGAGGATCTTATCCAGCCACGGCTATTGCCGCGGAGCCGACGACCTGTGTGATCCTGAGCCGCGCGGCCGTGCATGCGGCGATGGCTGCGGATCCCGCTCTTGCGCTCATATTCCTGAGCCGCATGGCGTCGCGCGTGCGAGATCTCGTCGAACGGCTCGACGGCGTTGTTTCGCGGAATGTTGCCTCACGCCTGGCGGCACTCCTGCTCGAGCGGAGCAATGAGTCCGGGGACGCCGTGTTTACGCTTGGTGGCACGCAGACTGAAGTAGCTGAAGAACTAGGGACGGTGCGCGAAGTTATTGTGCGTGAGTTGCGAGCGTTGCGAAAATGCGGAGCCATCGCACCGGCGGGCCGCGGTCGGTTCAGGATTCCGAACTTGCAGGCCCTGAGGCGACTGCGTGGTGGCGACCCATTAAGCGGAGAGAGTGATGGGTAATGCGTCGCGGTCGTGCCGTAAAACCCCGCAATCCACTTCCCCGTCGCGATTGGAGGTAATATTACCTCCGCCCAAACTGGAGTAGAGTGGATTTGACCGACATCGTTGCGCGGCTACAGGATGGTCTCGGATCCACCTACCGCGTCGAGCGCGAGCTCGGCGGTGGCGGAATGAGCCGCGTTTTCGTCGCGCTCGACACTACGCTCGATCGGCCTGTCGTGGTCAAGGTGTTACCCCCAGAGCTTGCCGCCGAGGTGAGCGAGGAGCGTTTCCGCCGGGAGATTCAGCTTGCGGCGCAGCTGCAGCACCCGCACATCGTGCCGCTGCTGACGGCGGGGCACGCTGACGGGTTCCTGTTTTACACGATGCCGCTGGTGAGCGGCGAGTCGCTCCGCGAGAAGCTGGACCGAGATGGCGCCCTGCCAGTCGACGAATGTGTGCGACTTCTCTGCGAGATCGCCGATGCGCTCAAGTATGCACATTCTCGCGGAATCGTGCACCGGGACATAAAGCCGGCGAACGTGCTACTCGCGGATCGCCACGCAGTCGTCGCGGACTTCGGGGTGGCGAAAGCGCTGAGTGCCGCTGGCGGCTCTGACAAGCTCACCGCCACCGGCATCGCGCTCGGCACGCCAGCGTACATGGCGCCGGAGCAGGCGGCGGGCGACTCGCACGTCGACCACCGCGCCGACATTTACGCCTTCGGTGCTCTAGCGTACGAGATGCTCACCGGGCAGACGCCGTTCACGGGCCCGTCGGTGCAGGCGGTGCTTGTGGCCCACATCAGCCAGGCACCGCAACCTATCACGGTGACGCGGTCCAGCGTGCCGGCTCCGCTGGCGGCAATCGTGATGCGCTGTCTGGAAAAGCACCCAGCCGACCGTCCACAGTCCGCGGAAGTAGTCATGCGGCAGCTTGAAGCCGTGTCCGCGCAGCACGCAGCGACATCTTTCGGCGTCGCTATGGCTCCCCGCCGAGTGCATCCTTTCCGTGCTTTGGCACTGTTCGCTGTTACGGCGCTCGCCGTTTTCGCGGTAGCCCGCGTGGCTCGAGACCGGCTCGGTCTTCCGGATTGGTTTGTTCCGGCCACCGGTGTTCTCCTTCTGGCTGGCCTGCCCATCGTTCTCGCCACGGCATTGGTGCAGCATCCCGCAGGCCGGAAGACGAGAGTCCGCGTTGGCTTGCCGCGTTGGCTCACTTGGCGGAAAGCGGTGCTGGGTGGCGTATTTGCTTTCGCACTCCTTGGTCTCGCCGCCGCCGGCTACATGGCGATGCGGACGATGGGTATCGGCCCGGTGGGCTCGCTCCTCGCCGCCGGGACACTGGAGAATCGCGAGCGCATCCTCATTGCCGACTTCGAGAATCGCACCGCGGACTCGCTCTTGGGACGCGTCGTGACCGAAGCGTTTCGCATCGACTTCGAGCAGTCCCCTGTCGTCACCGTAGTGCAACCCGGGCATTTGCGCCAAGCGCTTGCGCGCATGCAACGACCTCCCGACACCACTGTAAATGCTGCACTGGCGCGCGAGATCGCCACGCGTGACGGAATCAAGGCCATAATAGCAGGTGAGATTGGTTCGGCCGGCTCGAGCTACGCGATCTCGGCACGTCTCATTTCGACGACCGATGGCGAAGTCCTCGCGAGCGCGCGCGAAACCGCGCGCGACCAAACCGAAATTCTCAGCGCACTCGACAAGCTTTCCCGGCAGATTCGCGAGCGGATCGGGGAGTCCTTGCAATCCATCCGCGCTGAGCCACCTCTGGAGCAGGTGACCACGGGCTCGCTCTCCGCTCTGCGCAGTTACGCTCAGGGAGTTCGCGCGTACAACGCAGAGGGTGACATTCCGAAAGCTGTGGATTTCATGCAGGAGGCGATCGACAGCGACACGCTGTTCGCGATGGCGTACCGGAGGCTTGGCATCTTCCTTTCCGGTGCTGCCCGGGACCGGGCTCGTAGCACGCGTGCAATAACGAAGGCGTACGAGTACCGCGGTCGCCTGTCGGAGCGGGAGCGACTGCTGGCGGTAGGGACTTATTACTCGACCGTGGGGCACACGACCGTGGGGCAGAATCGCGAGCGAGCACTTGCAGCCTACCGAACTCTCCTCGATAGCTATCCTCATGATTTCATAGCGCTCAATAATGTGGGCGTCATCTACAGCGACATGCAGCAAAATGACTCGGCGCTCGCGTACTTTGTCCGGGCGCAGGCGAGCGATTCTTCGGCCTCGAGCGTTTTTACGAACATTGCCGCCACGCAGGCGCTCCTTGGGCGCACCAAAGAAACGCAGACAAGTATCGACAAAGCGGTCGCGCGCTTTCCAGGCAATTTTTTGATCGAGTTCAGCGCGGCCGGGTGGACCGCCGGCCGTGGCGATTACGCAGGTGCGGAAGCAGGCATCGTAAAAATTCGCAATGTCAATCCCAACGACCTCCTTCGTCGCACGGTTACAAGCACGGCGCTGGCACGCCTGAGCGCGATCCGGGGGCGGTTGCGAGATGCCGAACGACACTCCGCGGACGTTGCTTCCACGAACGAAGCGCGCAAGCATCCTCGAGATTACCTGGTCGGAATCGCGAACGCCTCTCTGTTCGACGCACTTCTTCGCGGTGCGCCGGAGCGGAGCGTCCGCAAGGTGGAAGAAGCGCTAGCCAAGTATCCGATGGGCAGCATCGAGCCTCTGAACCGCCCTTACAATCAGCTCGCTTATGTTTTCGCGGTTGCGGGTCGTCCCGACCGTGCCCGATCGCTGTTGGCGGAGCGCGATGCAGCTGTTCCGAAAGACCTGGGTGGCCGAGCGTCCTCATTTCAGTTCATACCTCGAGCCGCGATAGCCATTGCGGAGCGAAAGGGCGCCGAGGCTATGACCGAAATTGCCCGAGCGGATGACGGGCCGTGTCACATTTGCCTGCTCCCGTTGCGCGCCCGGGCCTACGAGCTCGGAGGGCAACCCGACTCGGCGATACTGGCGTACGAGCAGTATGTGACGACGCCGCTTATCGACAACACGATTGCGCCCACGATCAGCGTAATCGAGCTGTCGTCGAACGCCGTGCATTTTGCACCGACTTTACGCCGCCTCGGCGAGCTGTACGAGGAGCGAGGCAATCGCGAAAAGGCTGCACACTACTACGGGCGCTTCGTCGAGCTGTGGAAGGATGCAGATCCGGATCTCCAGCCCCAGGTCGTTGACGTCAAGCGACGATTGGCGCGCCTCAGTGGCGAGGGTGCTGGACGGTAGAAGGACGAGAGAGCGTTTCTCATTTGCCCAACCGGGACCTTTTGAGCTGGACTGTTACCGAAATGATGTAACGTGGGGATGCTGCTTATCGTCGAACCTTCCGCCTGGAGCACGCGCCTCTTGCATAGGCAGAATTCTGGGTGGCCAGCTCTCTTTCGTTACCTGATGGTTCTTAATTCTTTCCATTGCGTAGGAGCAAGTGGAGTCTGTCTTGCGCCATCGAAGGCGAGACGAGACATGCTGCCGCCACCAGAACGGCGACTGCCTGGTATCTAAATCGAATTCTTCAGCTCCATCAGAGTTGAGTTACCATGCATAAAGATCGCTCCGCTACGCCTGCACAGCCGACGCAGTCTCACTTCGGCGGCCTGTTCGCCAACGACTTGTAGTATTCCTCCACCAGCTTCCGGAAGTCGGGCGGCACTTCGGCAGACCCACTGAGGTTCAAGCGGGGGCTCGCTATCCCTTCCATCTGCCGCCGCAGCGCGAATTCGTAAGCCTTGAGACCCTGAATCACCGCCGCCTGAAGCTGCGCGATCTCCTGCTGGTCGCCATAAGCTCGCTGGTCCTCAAGCTCGCGCAGCCGCGCGATCACTGCATCCAGATCACGGATGTCACGCCCATCCTGCCGCAGTTCCCGCCTCAACGCCTCCGCATCGAGTCGCCGTTCGCGGAACTCTCGAGAGAACTGGCGAATCTGCTCCGAACTCAACCGACCTGGGCCGCTGTTCATCCCTCCGCCACCGGGTGTCACTCCGCGCCCATCACCGGGTTGCTGCCTTGGTTGGCCTTGGCCCTGCCCCTGACCCTCGCCTTGACCCTGACCCTCGCCCTGACCCTGACCCTGCCCTTGTCCCTCACCTTGCCCCTGTCCCTGACCTTTACCTTCTCCCTGCTGTTCCGCTTCCCCCCTCCCGCCTCCCGCCTCCCGCGCCTCCTTCATTCTTTCCTCCATCGACTCCAACCCCCGCACCAAGCCGCGCGCACGATCCAGCGCCCGCTCCGCATTGCGTCCTTCCGGCTCCCCAATCGCTCCCGCCGCCTCCGCAATCTTGTCCCGCACGCCCTCGAGCGCCGAGCCGATCTGCTCCTCGAACGAGTTCGCGTACTCGGGCGATCCACCCTGCACCACGCCCTTGGAATACCGAATCCGGTCCGCCAGCTGCCGGTCGCGGATCGCGCCCGCAGCTTCTTCCAGCTTCCGAGAGGCATCCTTCTGCTCGCGCCGCGAATCGCGCGACATGCGCTCGAGCTGGGTCTCCAATTGCTGCACGCCGGACGCGAGGGAATCCTTGCGCTCGAAGAGACGTTCCTCACTCTCACCACCACGACCACCTTTCAAGGACTCCACGTCCCGCGCGATTTCACGCTGGCGCTGCGCCAATTCTTCCGCGCTCCGGCGAGCGTTCTGAATGTCGCGCTCCAGCCGCCCCGTGCGCTCCTTGTCGAGCAATCGCCGCGCGTCCTGCAGCTTGTCGAGCGCGGACGACCCGCCAGCCTGCGCGCCCTGCCCCGCCTCCCCCGCGGCACGCCGCATCGACTCGGCTGCGTCGCGTAGACGCTTGGCGGTTTCCGCCATGGCGGGCGACGAGCGTTCGCGTGCCAGGCGTTCAAGACGTCGAGCGGCTTCTTCGGCCTCCTGCGCCAGTTGCCGCTGACCCGCGCCGCCACCGCTGCCCGACTGCCCGCGCAGACTGTTCGCACGCTCGCGCATGCGCTCGTTTTCCTGCTGCTGCCGCGCGGCCAACCGCTTGAGACGCTCCAGCACTTCGTCAACCTGCTCGTCCGCGGCTTGCTGCTCCCCACGCTGGACGGTTTCGTACTGATTACGGAGCTTGTCCACCTCGAGCTCGAAGAGATCCGCTAGCTCCTCCGCGGTCTGCTGTCCGCCGCCTCCGCCTCCGCTGGGATCTCCACCCATGCTCACCTGCACCTCGCGGAAAGCGGCTTCCGCCTGCTGCAGAAAGCGGAGAGCGCGCTCTTCCGGCGGAATTGCGTCGTCCGCTTTCCGCTTACCGAGCAGCTCCTCAGCCACGCGCATCTCCTCGGCAGCCTTCGGTAGCAGTTCCGCGATTTTTCTGAGCGACGAATCCGCGGCGACACCCCGTTCTACCATGCGACGCGCGAGCGTCGCCACTTGCTCGCGCAGTCGTCCCTCTGCTAGCGCAATCGTCGCGAGATTCTCCTGGTACTCCCTCGGCTGCGTGACCGCACGGTCGCGCACGGACTTGAAAGTGGCCGCGATTATGTCACGCTGACGCGCGGAGAGCGCTTCGTTCCCCTCCATCCCGCCGCCACCGCCGCCGCCACCGCTCTGTTCTGCCTGACGGTATTCCTGTCCGTACGGACGGACCTGAAGAAAGTAGATATCGGTCGACGCGCTCTTGTTGTTCGCGTCGGTCGCACGTGCAAAGTACGAGATCATGTCACCCGGCTCGAGCGACAGCTCCTCCAAAAGGAAAGTGTGTCCAGCCGACATCTGCTTGGCTCTGCGGCCCTTGCCTCCGTACAGGCCAACTGTGCGCCGCTTATCACCGTTAACAGAGTAGACGAGATCGAGCTTCGCGATGCCGTAGTCGTCCTCAGCCTGCGCCTCCGCGAATACTTCTTCGACGGACGTAACCTTGCTGTCGCGACCGGGCTTGGTGATGGTCACCGTCGGCGGAAGGTCTGCGAGGACGTCGATCGTGTAATCGAGCGACGCGCGGCGCGTCTGGCCATCCGCGGCCTGGAGCTCGAGATGGTAAAATCCCGCGCGCGCGACACGAATCGAAGCGGAAAGCGAGCCCGTAGAGTCCATAGTCAGCGGAACAGGCGTCTGCCCCTCCACCGCAATTCGACCTGATTGCACCGGCATCGTAGGCCTGGCGCGAACTATGACCGTCGTCCCCTCGAGTGCCGTGATGTCACCGGCATCTTCCACGACGCGCGGTGCAAGTCCCGTGTAGGCCGGGTAGCGGTATTCCAGATCGATGCGCTGCACGTAAGGAAGATCTGCTACATCGATACGGAAGATCGGAGAGCGCACTCCGTTTGCTTCGATAAAGTATTCGGTGCGGCTCGCAATATCGAAGAGCCGGAAGACGTAGGCACTCGAATCAGCACCCGCGCCCATCTGCGCGCGCTCCCACTGCTCCGCGGAGCCTGCAGGGGCGGTGGCGCCCTGATTCACGGACGCCGAATCCGCGCGCTTGATGACGATCTCCACTCGTTCGGCCCCGAAACCCGTAAGCCGGGCGCCGATCTGTTGATCACCCCCGCGCGCTATCGTGACATTTCCAGGAGCAACGGCGATTGCGTACACTGGCGCGGCTTCGGCAGTGCCCCATGGAAAGAGTGCGCGCATGCCGTCACCCAGAACTCTCGGCCCGAAAGCGAACAGCGTGGCGGCGGCGGCCGCAGCCAGCGCGAGCGCGCCGGTAGAGCGGAGGAGATCGCCCCGTTCGGTGCGGCTGCCCAACTCCGCCGAACGAACGCGCGCGAGTACCGAGCGCTCCAGCTCGCGGGAAAGAACCGGAGAGCGGTCGGAACGCATCGCGCTCTCCGACGCGCCCAACTCGATCGCGCTCACAAGCGCGGCGTCGAGCGAAGGATCGTGCTCCTCGATGAACAGCGCGACCTGGTCGTCGGACACTCGCGGCAGCAAGGGCAGGATGAGATAGCGCGCTGCCAGAGCGATCAAGGACACATATGCCAGCACACGAACGACGATTACCGCTGTGTCGTTGAACCTGAAGCGCTCTATCCCGAACGAGGCGGCGAGCAGCACGACCAGTGCGGCGCCAAGTACGATCGCCGAGCCACGGATCGCGCGCGCGAAACGCCACTGGGCCCGCACACGCCGAATGAGCCGCGTGAGCTCGTCATGGGTCGAGGAAAATCCAAGTGTTGTAGCCATTGTCATGATCTCCCGCGCAGCGGCTGCGTCATCCGACCGCGCCGCGCCGCGACAACCTGTTAGATAGCACCGTCTCCGCCGCGAGAGCGAGCAGTGCCGCCACTAGAAGATACCACCAGACACCCTGTCGCCGTTCCCGCGCTGCGGCGGTGAGTGTCACCGTGTCAGCGGCGCTCGAGTTCGCTGAGACTCGTGATGCGATCGCACGCACCAACACGCCCGGATCGATGCGCGTCATGTCCGATTCCGCCTGATCGAGATTGACCGCTATCACCCGTTCGGGCTGTTCGGCTGAGACTACCGTGCGGATCTCGTAGAAGCCATGCTCGGTGAGAGCGACATACCGATCAGACGCCCCGGATTCGAAACGAACGGCGGCGCCGGAGGGCGTCCGCGCAACGAGTGCCGGCTCCGTGTTTCGGGCACCCGCAGCCGAAGCTGTAGTTGCGGCCGCGGTTGCCGAAGCCGGTGCGGCACCAGTGGAATCAGCGCCGCTCTCGGCAGCGCTGGTTTTCTGAGCCAGATTCACGACTTCTCCCACCTTCCACGACTGTTTCAGGGGTGCATATCCCGCCAGGTGCTTCGCCAACTGGTGCACGAACGGAAGGAAGACCGGTTGTACTGGCAAGTCGTTCCAAACGCCATCGAAAGTGGAGGTCCACAGGGCGACCGTTCCGGCGCCGATTGTTCTCTCTGCGAGCGCGATCGCGCCATCGTCAAACCGAGCCATGATGACGGCCGAATCGCCGGCGGTCGTCGCCGCATAACGGAAAAATCTTCCGGACGTCCAGTCGCCGCTTCGCGGTGCGCGAAATGGCTCGAATACGGGATGCGAATACTCGATGGCGGCGAGCCGTGCGCTGCCGGATTCCATGCGGTCGGCGACCGAGCCAATCGCGGCAGGCAGAAGCTCGCGCGCTTCCGAAGACCACGCCCCCCGAGTGGCGCGTTCCCCCAGCGTCATAAGCAGCCCGCCGCCCTTCAGGACGAATGCGCGCAACGCCATGGCAGCGGGGGTGCCCGGATTAACGTCGTTCAGTATCACTACGTCGCGACCGCGCAGATCAGCCGGACCCAAGCGGTTTCCCTTGGCAATATCAACTCTAAAGGCTGGATCATCTCCAAGCTCGAGCGCTCGTCGCAGGTATAGACTGGCATTCGCTGAAGCGGCGACGTCCTCTACCACCAGGACGTTCACCGCTTCGCCAGGTGTCACGGAGACGAAGGCGCTGTCGTTCGCGGGAAGCGCATCAGCCTGGGCGCTGACAACCACTCGCGAGCTGCCTTCCGGTAGCGCAAACGCGGCAAAGCTGACCGCCGCGGCACCTTTCGCCGGAATACTCACCTGCTTCGTCTCCAACACACGGCCGTTGAGGGCTACGCCGACGGTACGAGTCTCGGGCTGCTCGCTTATGTTGGTTAGCCGAGCAGTCGCCGTCACCCGCTCGCGAGAAGCGACCACTGAGCGCTGCACCGCGACATTCGCGACGGCAACGTCGGACGGATTCTCGTCGGACACATCGACCGGCGCGACGGTCGTGCCCGCGGGCAGACGTGCGTCGCTGTCTCCCGTCCAACCCGAGCGTTGGAAATCAGTGATGAGCACAACTTCGCGGCGTGGAAGATCGGTTTCGCCGAGGATCGTGCTCGCGAGCCCAATGGCCGGTGCGTATCGGGTCGCGCCCGAGCTTAACCGCGCCCCACCAAGCATCGCGTTTAGCGCAGCCCGGTCCGACGTTGGGCGACCAATGGCTTCCGCGGTGCTCGCGAAGAGCACGATGGTCGCGCGGTCGGACGTCCGCATGCCATTGAGCACACGCCGAGCGGAGCTGACCGCGCGCGTCCAGCGATCGCCGTAGCCCATGCTATACGAACGGTCGAGAAGGATGACGATCTCACGCGCGCCGCTCGAAGTTGAGGCGGCACCTGCCAACCCTCCACGCTGAAAGAGCGGCCGAGCGAACGCGAGTGCAAGAAGAATGATCGCGAGACACCGGAGGGCGAAGAGCACCCAGTGTCGGATGCGCTGCCGCCGCACCGTCCGATATGGGATCTGGCGCAGGAACATTAGCGACGGAAACTCCGTCACCTCCTTTCGCTGGCGGTGCGTAAGATGGATGATCAACGGCACCGCCAGCATGGCGAGCCCGGCGAGAAAGGCAGGCGCGAGAAACGCGAGCGGCATCAGCGCACCCGGGTCGCCCGCAGGCGGCTGGACAGGAAGCGGAAGAGCGCATAGTCGAGCGGAGTTGACGTATCGAACAGCGCATAGTCAGCCGCACCTGCGCCGAGCAGCGAGGTAAGCGAGGCGATGTGCTCCGCGACCAGTCGGCGGTATTCATCGCGCAGCTGTTCCGGAACGATGGGAATGCGCTCGCCGCTCTCGAGGTCCTCGAACGTGCCCGCGTCATCAAAGGGAAACTCGCGCTCGGCGGGATCCAGAATATGGAAGACAATGAGGTCGTTGCCATTCCCCCGAAGCGCAGTCGCGGCTTCCAGCACCGCGCGCGGCTCCTCGTACAGATCGGAGATGAGCACCACTATGCTGCGTCGGCGCATCTGCTCGCTGATCGCGCGTAACGGATCGCGTAACGCGCCCTTCCCGCTTGCTTCGAGTCGGTCGATCGTATGTAACACCACATCGAGATGCTTGAGTGCCGGCGGAACGACGTTCACGATCGCGTTCGCGAATGTGACAAGCCCAACACGGTCGCGTTGCCGGTTGCAGAAATAGGCGAGACAGGCAGCCAGATACCGCGCGTAGTCCAGCTTGCTGATACCCGCGCTCTTGAACGCCATCGATCGCGAAATGTCGAGTAGCAGATACACGTTGGCGTTGGTGTCCGCCTCGAACTCCTTTATGTAGAAGCGATCGGTTCGCCCATACAGACGCCAGTCGATCCGGCGCGTGTCGTCACCCGGCATGTACGCCCGATGCTCCGCGAACTCCATCGACATTCCGAGCTTTGGCGCTCTGTGCAACCCCGTCAGGAAGCCCTGCACTACCGTCTTCGCCAGCAGCTCGAGCGAATCGATGCGCGCGAGGACAGCGGGGTCGAGGAAGGAGGTGGTGGAATGGAGAGCGGGCACGTTCGGGAGTAGGGGGTAGGGGTTAGGGAGTGAGGAATGGGGAATGGTCAAGTCATTGCGAGCGGCTCAAAGGCGAAGGAATCCCCCCGTACGGGGCTAGATATTGCTTCGGACGCTCCGCGTCCTCGCAATGACTGAGTGGCTCCCTCAGCCCCCAAACCCCACTCCCCACTCCCTATCCTCACATTCCCGATCTCGGCGGCTTGACCGTCGCCAGGAGTTGATCGATGATGTGGTCTGTTGTCACACGTTCGGAACCCGCGTGGAAGTTGGTGAGAATGCGGTGACGCAGAACGGGGTGCGCGAGCGCGCGAATGTCGTCGAAGCTCACGTGATAGCGGCCGTGCATGAGCGCGCGAGCTTTGCCGCCGAGGATCATCTGCTGCGGTGCGCGCACGCTTGCGCCGTAGGTCACCCATTTCTTGATGAAGTCGGGTGCGTTTGGCGCGGATGGCCGGCTCGCGCGCGCGAGATTTACCGCGTAGCGCGCCACGGCGTCGGAGACCGGGACTTTCCGCGCGAGTTGCTGAAAGGCTACGATATCCGCGCCGGAAATGGCGTGCTCAAAGACGTGACGCTGCACCGCTGTCGTCGCCTGCACGACCTCGATTTCCTGCTCTTCGGTGAGATAGTCGATCACGATCTCGAACATGAAGCGGTCGAGCTGCGCTTCAGGGAGCGCGTACGTCCCTTCCAGCTCGATCGGGTTCTGAGTGGCGAAAACAAAGAAGGGTTGCTTGAGCTCGTAGGTCTTCCCCTGCACAGTGACGCGGTGCTCCTGCATTGCCTCCAGCAGGGCAGCCTGAGTCTTGGGTGGCGTACGATTGATCTCGTCCGCGAGAACGATGTTGCTGAAGATCGGCCCGGGCGTAAAAGTCATCTGTCGCCGTCCCGTCACCGTATCTTCCTGGATGATGTCCGTTCCAGTGATGTCAGACGGCATGAGATCCGGAGTGAACTGGATTCGCGAGAATCGCAGGTCCAGCACGCGAGCCAGCGTGTGAATGAGCAGCGTCTTCGCCAGTCCTGGCACTCCGACTATGAGGCTGTTGCCTCCCGCGAACAGTGTTATCAGAGCGAGCTCGATAACCGCTTCCTGCCCGACGATGAGCTTGCGCAGTTCTGCGACTACCCGGTCGCGCCCCGCCTTGAGACGGCTAGCGAGCTCGAGGTCGTCGGATTCGGAGAGGGCGGTGGTGGGAGGAGCTGAGATAGCGGTCATTGTGATGGATTGCGGACTGCGGATTGCGGACTGGATGCGGGATTGCGGGCTGCGCTACGGCTTTACGGATTGCAGACTAAAACTAAACATCGTGACTCGGTCCCCGGCTGCGGTTAAGTCCGCAATCCGCAATCCCGTTCTCACCTCGTCATCCCATAAATCACGTAATTAACTCCCAGCTTGTACGCTTCGTTCGATATCTGGATCGGGATAAAACCGGTGTCGGACCATTCCCAGTAGTCCCCGATATCGTTGTTGTAATTCACGATCACCATTAGCCGCTTCTTCGGATCGTTGTCCTCGAAAATCCCCCAGAACTCGGCTTTGACGCCGAAATTCGGGTGGTTGAAGTCGAGAGACTCGATGTGAAAGAAAGAGTCGAAAATTGCGTGAGACGCGTCCAGCTGGACGAGGCGCGCATCAGGCAGCGCTTCCTTCATCCGGGCGGCGAAATTCATCCAATGATTGCCGACGAAGTCGTCGACTATGAGGAAGCCGCCCTTTTTGAGGTAGTCGCCAAGACCCTTCGCTTCCTTTTCCGTAAGCGTCCAGAAACCAGGCTCGCACAGGTACGCGATTGGGTATTTGAACAGCTCTGGATCATCGAGCGTGAGAATGTTGCTTGCATTCAGGTGCGGTTTGAGCGTGCCGACTTCGCTCAGGATGCGGGTAAAGTTGCGTTCGCCGCGCGGGTAGTCGTGATTCCACTTGAGATCGCCCCACCGGCTTCCGGACATGGGCGTGAACCTGATTCGAACGAAGGTGAAGCGTCCATCGTACGGAATGTTCTCCGAGTCCTCGGATGAGCGCTCGAATGGAAGCTGAGCCCCTGCCTGCGCGGTGACGAGGAGCGCCAACACCAAAGCCAGGGAAGCCGACGTCCGCATCATTCAGGATTCTCCCGCTTGGAGGGCTTGTTTCCGGCCACCTGCAATTCGAGCAATAGCTCCTGCGCCCTGGCAAAATTCGGTGCGAGCTCCAATGCCTGAAGTATCGAGCGCCGCGCGCTCGGCCGGTCACCCGATTTCTGATATGCGAGCGCCAGTTGATATTGCGCCTCCGCGAGATCCACTGGCTTGAGGGCGACTACGGCGCGCCGTTCGCGCACAGATAGGCGATGCTCGCCGAGCGCGTCATACATCGCGGCGAGACGGCCGTGCACATCGATGTCGTATGGACTGATATAGATCGCGCGCTCGAGCGCCGCCGAGGATCCACGCTTGTCGCCGAGCTGCTCGAGAAGCTTCGCCAGCTCGACGTTGGCCGTGTAGGCGTTTTCGTCCAACCCCGTGAGACGTGCAAGCTCGTCGGCCGCGCGACGGGAAGCTCCTTTCTCCGTGTGAATTTGGGCAAGCAAGGCGTACGGGTTGTTTGGTCC
>JACDCM010000216.1 GCA_013817545.1 Gemmatimonadaceae bacterium
CAGTTCGGCGGACAGCGCTTCGGAGAGATGGAAGTGTGGGCGCTCGAGGCGTACGGTGCCGCGCACACCCTTCAGGAAATCCTGACGGTCAAGTCGGACGACGTGAACGGGCGAAGCAGGGTGTACGAGGCGATCGTGAAGGGCCAGAACCTTCCCGAGCCCGGCATACCTGAATCTTTCAACGTGCTTGTCAAGGAGCTTCAGGCTTTGGGCATCTGGGTGAAGTTGGGCGCGACCGGGGAAGGGGCGAATGGTGGCAACGGCACGGACGAGGAATAAGAAATGATTGATTTTCGCAGCGCGCGCGAACAGCGCAGTTCAGCGTTTGACTTTATCCAGATTCGCATCGCGTCGCCCGAGGAGATCCGCGGTCCAAAGGATCCCAAGGATCGTGAGCGCCTGGAGATGGGGGGGAATCGCGCCTGGTGGTCGTGGGGCGAGGTTACCAAGCCGGAGACGATCAACTACCGCTCCTTCAAGCCGGAAAAGGACGGCCTTTTCTGCGAGCGCATCTTCGGCCCGGTCAAGGACTGGGAATGCCATTGCGGCAAGTACAAGCGTATCCGTTACCGTGGCGTCATTTGCGACCGCTGCGGTGTGGAAGTCACGCTCAGCCGCGTTCGGCGTGAGCGCATCGGTCACATCGAGCTTGCGGTACCTGTTGCGCACATCTGGTTCTTCAAGACCTTGCCCAGTCCGATGGGCAACTTGCTCGACATCACTCTGCGCGATCTCGAGAAGATCGTGTACTACTCCAACTACGTCGTCATCGATTCCGGGCAGCAGGAGGTTCATCCGAACCAGCTTCTGGATGAGGACGAGTATCTCAATCTCCGCGACAAGGCCAAGCAGGAAGGGGACGAGGCCTTCAAGGCGGACATCGGTGCGCCGGCCGTGCGTGAGCTGCTCAAGCGTCTGGACGTAGATCGGATCGCCGACGAGTTGCGTGCTTCCGTAGCCATCGAGACATCGCAGCACCGGAAGAAGCAGCAGCTCAAGCGTCTCAAGATCATCGATGCTTTCCGAAACTCGGGTGATGCCGGCGGTACGCGAAACAAGCCGGAGTGGATGATTCTTGATGTTGTCCCGGTTATTCCACCGGACCTGCGGCCGCTGGTGCCGCTCGATGGTGGTCGGTTCGCGACGAGCGATCTGAACGATCTGTATCGTCGCGTCATCAATCGCAACAACCGTCTGCAGAAGCTCATCGTCCACAGGGCGCCGGAAGTCATTCTGCGCAACGAAAAGCGAATGCTTCAGGAGGCGGTGGACGCGCTATTCGACAACGGCCGGCGGAGCAAGGCCATTCGTGGTCGTGGCAAGCGGCCGCTCAAGTCGCTGTCCGACATGCTCAAGGGCAAGCAGGGGCGTTTCCGACAGAACCTGCTCGGTAAGCGAGTAGACTATTCCGGTCGTTCGGTAATCGTAGTTGGCCCGGAGCTTCAGCTGCACCAGTGCGGGCTGCCGAAGCTCATGGCATTGGAGCTATTCAAGCCGTTCATCATTCATAAGCTGGTTGAGAAGGGAATTGCCGAGACGGTCAAGCGCGCGAAGAAGATCGTCGAGCGTGAGAGTCCCGAGGTGTACGAGATCCTCGAGGAGATCATTCGCGATCACCCGGTGCTGCTGAACCGCGCGCCGACGCTTCACCGCCTCGGGATTCAGGCGTTCGAGCCCGTGCTCGTGGAAGGAAAGGCAATTCGAATCCATCCGCTCGTATGCGCGGCATTCAACGCCGACTTCGACGGAGACCAGATGGCGGTGCACGTGCCGCTCTCGTATGAAGCGCAGCTCGAGTGCCGTCTGCTCATGCTGTCTTCAAACAATATTCTCAAGCCTTCCGACGGACGTCCCGTTGCCGAGCCGAGCCAGGATATCGTGCTGGGATGCTACTTCCTCACGAAGGCGCCAGCGGATTTCGCGCAGCGCATAGGGACGGCCGATCGTTTCAGCGATGTCGCCGAAGTGGAAATGGCGCTGTCGCTTGGAAGGGTCGCTTTCCATACGCCGATCAAGTATCTGGTCGATGATCATGACGGACGGCGTTGGGAGGACACTACTGTTGGCCGCGCGTTGTTCAACGGGATAGTTCCAAAGGCGCTCGGCTTCCAGAACAAGGACATGAAGAAGAAGGCGCTTTCGGAGTTGGTATTCGAGAGCTACCGGCAGACTGGACTCGCCGGAACCGTGCCCTTCCTCGACAGGCTCAAGGAATTTGGCTTCCGGTATGCCACGATGGGTGGCGTGTCCATCGGAATCGAGGATCTGGAAATTCCGGACGACAAGTTCACGCTACTCGATGAGGCTGAAGAGCGGGTCGGCCGATTCCAGAAGGCGTATCAGACAGGCAACATCACCAACGGGGAACGCTACAACAAGGTCATCGACACCTGGACTCACGCCAACAACGACGTGGCCGATGCGATGATCAAGGCGATGCGTGAATCGAAGAATGGATTCAATCCAGTCTTCATGATGTTTGATTCCGGCTCACGCGGATCGCGCGATCAGATCCGTCAGCTGGCAGGAATGCGCGGCCTCATGGCGAAGCCGCAGAAGAAGCTCACGGGCGGTATCGGAGAGATCATTGAAAGCCCGATCAAGTCGAACTTCCGCGAAGGGTTGTCTGTGCTCGAGTACTTCATCTCGACACACGGAGCCCGGAAAGGACTGGCCGATACGGCGCTCAAGACCGCTGATGCCGGTTACCTCACGCGCCGCCTCGTGGACGTCGCGCAGGATGTGACGGTCACCGAGGAGGATTGCGGGACGATCCTCGGCCTCGAAGTGGGGGCACTCAAGGAAGGTGAAGACATCATCGAGCCGCTCGGCGAGCGCATCGTCGGTACGGTGGCGGCTGAGGATGTCGAGGATCCGCACGAGCGCGACGAGTCGGGACGGAGCACGCTGCTCGTCGAGGCTGGCGAGCTGATCGACGAGGAAACTGCGCGAGAGATCGAGGATTCCGGCATCGAGACTGTGCGTATCCGTTCAGTTCTCACGTGCGAGGCGAAGCGCGGATTGTGCCGCATGTGCTACGGGCGCAATCTCGCGACGATGGCCATGGTTGATCTAGGTGAAGCCGTGGGTATTCTTGCCGCGCAGTCGATCGGCGAGCCCGGTACCCAGCTCACTCTGCGAACATTCCACATCGGTGGAACGTCGGCTCGTATCGCCGAGACCACGGCGCGGAAGAGCAAGGTAGCAGGCTTCAGCGAGTACGGAGAGCGGTTGATCGCGGTGACCAACCGGGACGGAGAAAAGATCGTCACGTCGTACGAGGGCGACATCATCATGCGCGCATCGGCGGACAAGAACGCCCCCGTTGTGTCGCGCTTCCAGGTGCCACTTGGTGCGCAGCTGATGGTGGAGGACGGCGCTGAGATAAAGAAGGATCAGGTGGTCTTTACGTGGGATCCCTACACCACGCCGATCATCGCAGACACACCCGGTACCATTCGGTTCGTGGACCTGGTGGAAGATGAGTCCATATCCGAGGAGCTCGATGAGCTCACGGGTCTCCGTCAGCGAGTGGTGATCGAAGACCGTGAGAAGAAGCTGCATCCGCACATCGAGATCATTCAGGAGAAGGGCGGGAAGGAACGGCGAGTGCGCGACTTCGTCATTCCGGTCGGGGCGCAGATCATCGTTAACGACGGCGATCAGATCTCGGCTGGTACCATCCTAGCCAAGATCAGTCGTGAGGCGTACAAGACACGCGACATCACCGGTGGTCTTCCACGCGTGGCAGAGCTGTTCGAGGCGCGGCGGCCAAAGGATCCGGCGACCATCTCGGAAATCGACGGCATCGTGCGGTTCGGCGAGATCAAGCGCGGTAAGCGTGAAGTCTTCGTGTCCCCAACCGGAGATTCGGGAACGCTCGACGAATCACGCGAAGCACAATTGTACGAGGTACCGGCCGGCAAGCACATCCGAGTGCACGAAGGCGATCGCGTTCGCGCGGGCGACAGAATCTCGGAAGGCCCGGTAAATCCGCACGATATCCTTCGTATCAAGGGACCGCGTGCGGTGCAGGAATATCTTCTCAACGAGGTACAGGAGGTTTATCGCCTTCAGGGCGTGAAGATCAACGACAAGCACATCGGCGTCATCGTGCGCCAGATGCTGCAGAAGTTGCGCGTGATGAACCCCGGAGATACGGAGCTGCTCGAAGGCGAGCACGTGGACAAGGGTTCGTTCCGTGAAATCAACGAGCAGGCCAAGCGCCGCACGCAGGCGCCAGCGATATCGGAGCCGCTGCTGCTCGGCATCACGAAGGCGAGTCTCACAACGCAGTCCTTCATCTCGGCTGCAAGCTTCCAGGAAACGACGCGCGTGCTCACGGATGCGGCTATCCGCGGATCGCGGGATGATCTGCTTGGGCTCAAGGAGAACATCATCATCGGTCACCTTATTCCGGCGGGCACTGGCATGTACCGATACCAGAGCGTCGATATCGAGGGAGCGGAGTCTATTACCGGTTATCCGAGCGATGGTCCGACGGAGAAGGCTGCGCCGTCACCCTTCGCGCCGATGGTGCCTGTTGCGGTCGGCGAGGCAGTAGTGGTCGAGTAGCACGTTGGGATCGGGTAAGTGCGAGATGGCGGGCGCTTCTCGGAGCGTCCGCCATTGCACATCCGCGAGATCTGCTCGAGGTGGCAGCATCCAGGCGGGAGATAGCTCAACGGAGACAACAGACAGGATGAGGAAGATGGGGAGGAAAAAGAGGATAACAACCATTCGATCTGCATTCGCGCACATCTTGAGAATCCTCTGATCCTGGAAGCGAGAGGACACAGAAGGCGGATCCATTATGGGAGTGTCGGCATTCGCAGCTGCATTTTTTTTGGGTGAACTGCGCTGACTCCGTCTGCGCAACTCTGTTCAGGTCAAAACGTAGCGATTTAATGGTTATCCGCTTCATCGTTAGCCGCCGTTTAGCTTGACACTCCTACGGGGCTAGCCTAGTTTTCCCGTTCTCTAGCGCCCGACGTGGCGCGTTTTCTGTATTCTCCACGGTTCATGCCGACAATCAATCAGCTCGTCCGGCAAAGTCGCCGCGATGTTGAAAAGAAGGAAAAGGCTCCAGCGCTTCGGAGCAATCCGCAAAGGCGGGGTGTGTGCACACGCGTGTATACGACAACGCCAAAGAAGCCGAATTCAGCGTTGCGCAAAGTTGCGCGCGTCCGGTTGACCAATGGGTTCGAGGTAACTGCATACATACCTGGCGAAGGCCATAACCTGCAGGAACACTCAATCGTGCTCATACGTGGCGGTCGTGTGAAAGACTTGCCGGGGGTGCGTTACCACATCGTTCGTGGCAGCCTGGACGCGTCTGGCGTGAATGGGCGAAATCAGAGCCGCTCCAAGTACGGCACCAAGAAACCAAAGGCGGGCGCCGCCGGTAAGGCGGCCGCGGCCGCTGGAGGGAAGAAGAAGTGAGCCGTCGCAAGAAGAGCGTGAAGCGTACCATTCTCCCGGATGCGCGCTACGATAGCCAGACCGTCTCCAAGTTCGTCAACGCGATGATGTACGAGGGTAACAAGTCGCTTGCCGAACGGATGTTTTATGGCGCGATGGATCTCGTAGAGACACGGACGGGGCAGCCCGGGGTAAACGTCTTCAAGCTGGCGCTCCAGAACATCAAGCCGGTGGTGGAAGTCAAGAGCCGGCGGGTTGGCGGCGCGACGTATCAGGTTCCGGTTGAAGTGCGCCCGGAACGTCGGACCGCGCTTGGCATGCGATGGCTGATTTCCTATTCGCGTGACCGTGGGGAAAAATCGATGCCGGAGAAGCTCGCGGCAGAGATCATCGCTGCGTCGAAGGGTGAAGGCAACGCGATCAAGAAGAAGGAAGACACGCACAGAATGGCTGAGGCCAACAAGGCGTTCGCGCATTATCGCTGGTAGCTTGCTCGTTTCGTACGTTCATCTCGACGCCCCGCTTTGAGTTACATACCTCGAGCGGGGCGTCGTACATCCGACGCCTTCGCCCTGGGTCGCTAAACGAGGTCTCCAATTGATCACGAGATCCCATTAGCGGACAGTTTTTTCCTACTAGCCAGCGCCGCGCGCTGCGTCTCTGGATCGCCTACCTGATAGCACATTAGCAGTGTGTTCGGGTTCTTCCAACCGCCCAGCGCTGCCAGATCGCGGAGCGGTACCTCCTTGAGCTCGTTGGCGAACTTCCGCCGAAGAGAGTGCCAGCCATAGCGCTGCCCCAACGGTAAACCTGCACGCTCAGCCAGCCGCGTCCAGAGATGCCGGGCTGCGTTCACTGTGATCGGTCCGGTCCGATCCCCGCGACGCGATGGAAATACCCACGTCTCGCCGATCGCGCCCTGTCGCACACGCTCCCGCTGCAACAACACGGTTGCTTCTTCGCTCAGTGGCGTCTCGTGGGCCATGCCCACCTTGTCATTCTCACCACGCCACCGAATCATGGCGCGCTCGAGATCGATGTCTGCCCAGCGAAGGCGACGGATCGACGCTCCTCGGTGCCCGGTCTCGTTAGCCAACACGAGGAAGAGCTCCACGCGGGGGTCCATATCTCGTGCTGCCCGGCGCGCAGAAGCGTACATCTCCGAGATGAGTATCGGCCGCGCTGGACTTTCGTTCTTGGGAAGTTGCAACCCTTTGAGCGGGTTGCGCTCGAGCAGGACTCCGGACCGTCCATCACCTGCGATCATGGCCCAGTTGAGCACCGCGAGCAGATAGCGAAGATCCTGCTCGATGATGCGCTCGCCAACAGCGCGAGCCTTCTTCACGCCAGGAGGCGCAACCTTGCCTGAACGCCTGGCGCGAATGAAGCGGTCCCAGTCCACTCGCGACAGCGTCTCCGGGCGACGGGTGCGCCCGAAGAACCGCATGAACATCGGAGCGCAGCGCCGATCGTGCCGCTGCGATGTCACGCCCTTTCCGATCGTAACCTCACGTTCATAC
>JACDCM010000593.1 GCA_013817545.1 Gemmatimonadaceae bacterium
CCTTTACGCCCTTGGCGTACGATAGGAATTCCGTCCAGGGCATCGCCTGGCCTCTGTACGAGGTGGAATCGCGGTGTCGCGAGAAGCCGTACTTGTTCACTTCCGGGCGAATGCTGCGGGCCAGCTTCGTCGTATCACCTTCATAAAAACCCTCGACGTAGTCGAGCACTGCTGCGCGCACGTTTGCGCTGTCCGCGGCGGATTGCGCGCTCGCAACCCCCGTGAGCAGCAGTAATGCGATACCGACGATCGCTCGCGAAAGGGTCGGATGTGTCATCGGCTTATCCTGTCTGAGATCGGGTGGGTATCCGCGAGTCGACACGGATCACTGAGCGCAATCTAACGGAAGAGAAATACGTCGACGATCCAGGATTGTTTCCGTTCGGGCTCGCCCTCAGTTTGAAGGCGGATGAGGAGGCAAGAGTTGAGTGTAGCTTTCCGGAAACCACCGGACACCCCATGCATCGACGTCACACCGCGATCTGATGTATTCCCGACGCCAGCTCACCACCGATCTACGCGCGCTCGGCGTCACCCCCGGCGACGTCGTCATGGTGCACGCATCAGTTCGCGCGGTCGGTGAGATCGCCGGCGGACCGGACGAGATCCACCTCGCGCTCAAGGACGCTCTTACCGCCGAGGGTACCTTGCTGATGTACGCCGGTTGTCCGCAATACGTCGACGAAGTCGGCCGCGGTGGCCTGTCGCCTGAGCGCGAAGCGGAAGTTCTGGAAAAGCTTGCACCATTCGACGCCAACACCGCGCGCTCGGACCGCAGCAACGGGACGCTGGTGGAGTTCCTGCGCACCTATCCCGGATCTCGCGTCAATGACCACGTTGCGCGCTTCGTCGCATGGGGCGAGGGCGCGGAATACCTGCTCTCGCAGCAACCCTGGGATTATGCGTTCGGACGCGATTCGGCCCTCGATCGATTCGTCGCTCTCGATGGCAAAATTCTCCTGCTCGGCTCCGATCACGACACGGTGACGTTCCTGCACTACGCCGAGCACATTGCTGAATTCCCGGGCAAGCGCGTCGCGCGATTCAAGGTGCCGGTAAGTATCAAAGGTTTGCGAGTCTGGCGCGACATGGAGGAATTCAATACGGCCAGCGACGGCGTCCACGCCAACTGGCCGGATCGGTTTTTCGCAATGATCGTGGGCAGTCATCTAACCGCTACCACGAATCGTGGCGGTCTGGTGGGTGATGCATCGTGCCATCTTTTACGCGCTCGCGGCCTGCTCGACTTTGCTATTCCAGTAATGCAGCGCGTGGCTGCGGACAGGCAGGCGGCGGATACTCTACACGAGATGTCACAGCCGGCGGCGACCGCGCATGAATAATTCTCTGGTCATATTCGACATCGATGGAACCTTGACGGACACCAATGCGGTCGACGACGAGTGCTACTGTCGGGCAGTTGCTGACGTACTCGGTTTGAACTCGAGCGAGATCGATTGGGCTGATGCTCCCCACGTGACCGATAGCGGGATCGCGGACTGGCTCTGGAAACGGCATCGCGATCGACCCCCGACCATGGACGAGGTCTCGCACCTTCGGCGACGATTCATGGCGCTGCTCGAGGACCAGGCGGCCACGGCACCGGAGCGCTTCGCAGCAATAAAAGGAGCCAATGAAGTTGTCGACCGCCTTGTAGCAGCTGCGTGGACGGTTGCGTTAGCAACGGGCGGCTGGTACATGTCGGCCGCCATGAAACTCCGATTGATAGGGCTTTCACCTGGCACAGTCGCGATGGCGAGTGCTGACGACTCGCATTCGCGCGAGGAAATCGTGCAGTTGGCACAGCGCCGTGCGGAAACCCGGGCCAGCGGCCAATTTCAACCGGTAGTGAGCGTGGGCGACGCGCCATGGGACGTGCGCACTGCCTGTAAACTGGGCATGCCGTTCGTGGGCGTCGGAAGTGGACCGAAAGCTGAACGCTTACGAGTCGCCGGCGCCGCGGTAGTGGTTGCCGACCTGACATACGAGCCGCTCCTGCAAGCGCTCACACAAGCGCGGGTGCCCGTTCCAGATGCGACGGATCTGCAAGGT
>JACDCM010000594.1 GCA_013817545.1 Gemmatimonadaceae bacterium
CATGCGCGACTCTGACGGCAAGATTCTCATCGCGGGATTCCACGATGACGTCAAGCCGATCACGGACGCTGACCGCCGCGCAATCATCGGCGTTCCGGACAACGACGCCGAGCTGCGCCATGCCCTCACGCTAGGCTCGACTGAAGGCGGAGGTGCACGACTTTCCGAGCGCATCATGCTGCCGGCGCTGAACATTCGCGGAATCAGTGCGGGACAGGTGGGAGAGCTGGCATCGAATACCATACACACGGATGCGCGGGCATCGATCGACTTCCGCCTTGTGCCGGCTCAAAGGACCGATCGCATACGGGAGCTGGTGGAAGCGCACGTTAGAGCGCAGGGCTATCACATCGTGCACGGCGAGCCTGCTCCCGAGACACGGCGATCCAATGCCCGCGTGATCCGGCTGGAGTGGGGGGACGGCTATCCAGCTCTCCGAACTGACATGGATCTCCCGGTCTCACGCGCCATTGTGAGCGCTGTAGAGGGGGGAATTGGTGGGCCGGTGATACGCGTCCCGATTCTCGGTGGCAGTCTTCCCATGGTCTTCTTCGAGGAAACGCTCGGCGTGCCGCTGATCATCGTCCCAATCGTTAACCATGACAACAACCAGCACGCTTCAAACGAGAATCTTCGAATCCGCAATTTGTGGGATGGAATCGAGGTGATGGCGGGGTTGATGACGGGCATTCGGTTCTAGGGAGGTTGCGGAACGTGGGGATAGGGGATGGGGAGTGAGAAAACGGTCCTTGCGAGTTTGAATCACCTGGAATGTTTCCCACTCCCTAACCCCCACTTCCCATCCCCATCACCCATCTCCCCAGAGCTACGGTCTCTCGACGTCGATCGTATGTCCTACCACGGCGCCGAGCAGGCCGCCCGCTGCCGCGCCAATCACGGCGCCCTTGACGTCGCGTCCGATTGCGGCGCCGGCTACCGCACCCGCGGTGGCCCCGATCATGGCGTCACGCTTGGTGTGGCGGACGGGTTCACGCGGCGCGGGAGCGCGGTAGATGGTTCCACTGGAACGAGGAGTGGTCGTGCGCCGGGCGACGGGCGCGGGAGAGCGGTAAACGACAGGCGCAGGCTGCGCTTGCGGATAACCCTGCGGCGGACCGTAAGCATACTGGCCGTATTGCTGAGGTGCGTAACCAAGCTCCTGCGGCGAAACGAACTGCTGCCCGTACGGCTGTGCGCTTGCAGCAAGCGCGAGATCGCGACTAAGTAGCTCGTTCTGCGTCGAGGCGGACTTGTCTTCTTTCCCGCAGGCCGCTGCCAGCGCAATGGCGGGGACGAGCAGAAATCGGCTGATTGTGCGCATGGTGGACCTCCGAGAGGGAATCTGTCTGGTGTGTAATGGCACCGACAAACCAGTTTCACTGCACTTGAATACGCCCTGAAAAGGCAGGGACAGTGCCACACGTTGCACCGCTCTCAGTGGCTCTAAATCATGGGATCGTCTCAGCTTTAGACATGCCGCTGTCTCTTTCCGAAGCGATGTGACGCCGGTCACGAGGTGCCGACGAGCGTCGCATTTGCTCAGCGCCACCGGGCATTTTCAGAAAGGGGATTCGTGCGCAGCACGAATTACGAACTGCGAAGATCCGCTTACAGCCGGCCAACCTTCGCATTTTCCCACAAGTGTTCACTCCTTGAATTCGTGAAGGAATTATCCTGAGTCGCGAAGCAATCTCCCCTTTGGGCAACGAAGGATTGCTTCGCGCTACGCAACTCGCAATGACTGATATCGCAGGTTGTGTCGGGCGCGGTAAGCGTTGCGTGCTCATATGCCAAGTCTTTATGTTGCGCTAGCTGTTCACTCGTCCAGTCACCGGGAAAAGATGAGATTTTCTACCAGCGCTCGCCGCTTGCTACCAGTCCTGGCATTGCTCGCAGGCAGTGTCGCCGCGCATGCGCAGAACCCCCCAGCGAAAGCCGCGGAACCCGCCGCACTCAAACCGCCACTGGTTGGCGATGTGGCGCCCGACTTCACTCTTCCGGGAGCAACACGCTACGGCGTTCTAGCGAAGCCCGTCTCGTTATCCGAA
>JACDCM010000217.1 GCA_013817545.1 Gemmatimonadaceae bacterium
CGTCAGAATCGTCGACAATCGCGGGGATGCCGTAGACTTGAACGGCGGCATAATTCCACGTCGGCACGGTGTGCTGATCGACATACCACGAAGGACTGATGTAAGCGTGCGGACCGTGAAAAATACAGAGCACTTCGCGCTCGGGGGTGAAGTGCCTCCACTGCTCATTGGCTCGTGCCATATGACTCCGCAACGTCCACGTCGCTTCGTCTAACAACACCGGTAGATGGCTCGCCCAAGGCCCGCTGACGTGATTCGTGATCACCGTGGCAAAGCCATATGCATGGATGAACGAATGGATTTTCTCACGCTCTTCCAGGCGATTGAAACTGGGGATGTACATTTAGGGATTTCCTTCGGGCAACGCGGTGCGCCGCGACGCCGCTACCTGGGTCGCCGGCAGACCGGCAGGTGATTGAGAAACATTGTCAAGTCTCGGACTGAGTGGTGGAACCGCACTGCTGATTCGCGCCTTGTCCTTCATGGCCTTCGCCCTTCGTCCACTTCGAAGTAATCGGCCAGAGTCTGGATGTCGTCGCGATGCGCAAGCCCACTCTCGGCTTTGACTTCATTGAGACGCTCAGTTGCATGGTCGTCCCGCCCCAACGTGCGGATGAAGTGATTCCAGATCAGGAGATCATTTTCATTTAAGCGACGGCCGGTTTGGTAACACCATTCCAGAATCTCTTCGTCGGGTCCGCCGGCGAGGACTCGCCCTTTCAGGTCTGTATAACCCACGCGAAGAAAGTCGACGCAGCGGCCGTCCATTCCGGTTCCAAGATTACGTAGGAAATCGTCCCGAAGCGCTCCGCTGGCGTTGAGCCTGATCTTGCTCAGCATCCGCGGGAAAAATATCATTCCTCCTATCTCGTCATATGCGCTCTTTGGTGTTTGGTTGCTCATAATGCGTTACCGCAGCGGGGCGGCTGTGTTTCGCAGGTTCTTACTGGTGAGGGGAGGGGAAAGTGTGACAGGTTGACGGAGGGCGCGCACCGCCAAGTTCGTCCCGACGCTTTCCGGCTCCAGATTCAGATAGTGACATTTTATCGCGGTACAGGCCGTTCCGAGTCGATTTTCGTTTACCCGAAAACCCGCGGCTGCCCTGATCGGAGCTATGAGTTGCGAAAACCCTTCATCCGTCTTGCCCCCGCCGATTGATCCGGCCGCGCTGTCGGCCGCCGTTGCCGAGCCTTATGACAATCGCTCACTCGCCTCCGCCAATGATCACGAGGTGCGGATGAGCGTCATGACGCACGGTTTCCCATGGCATCAGCATCCCGATTCCGACGAAATCTTTCTGGTGCTCGAAGGCATCCTGGCGATCGAATTTCGCGATGGCGAGGTGCTGCTAAGGCCCGGTCAGATGCTCAAGGTCCCGGCGCGCCTTCCGCACCGAACGCGTCCCATCGGTGAGCGTTCGGTCAACCTGACTTTTGAACGCGCTGCGGCGGCGACCGTATTCGAGGAATGACGACGGCTTCTCGGAGGTTGTACCGATACAGAACGTTCCGATCTGTGCCCGCCACTTTGCTTAGGGTGGCGGAAAGTGTGTCTGCCACTCATCACTCAGTCGGTTGGTTCGTCGTACCCCGAAGGCGATCGCCGGCTCGGCCAGCGAAAAAGCATAACCGTCTCGTACGCACACCTTCGTCTCTGCTTAGGGCATCTATGATGATCCGTTACGAACACAATCAGGCAATTACTGACAGCCAATTCGTTGACTTACTGGGGCGCTCCACACTAGCCGAGCGACGGCCGGTTGACGATGCGAAGGCGATTGCGGCTATGCTCCAGCACGGGAACCTACTATGCACCGCGTGGGCTGGTGAAAGACTGGTGGGGTTGGCGCGTTCTGTGACGGATTTCGAATACTGCTGCTATTTGTCGGACTTGGCTGTGGATGCGAGTTATCAAAAACAAGGTAGCGGCCGTGAATTGATTCGAGTCACTCAATCTCGCCTCGGTGGACGGACCAAACTGATCCTTTTGGCCGCACCCACCGCGGTCGAGTATTATCCGAGGCTTGGCTTCGAAGCACACAGATCGGCGTGGCTCATTCCCGCTAGCCGACCGGTAAAGTGACCGAGCACGGCGGAGAATGTTTTTCGAGGACTGATCACGGCTACAACTGAACGGTACGGAGGGTGTACTGATGCACAAAGTTCCGATCTGTTCCTGCCGCTAATGGTCGGCTTGTTGCACAGTGCTCGGCAATGCCGCCGTTAACATTCGCCACCATGATCGTGTCTGCACATGAGCTCGCGATTTTCGCAGCAGCCGCGCTGGTGATGGTCCTGACGCCCGGCCCAAATATGATCTACCTCGTGTCGCGATCATTGTGCCAAGGCAGGAGTGCAGCGTTCCTGTCGCTGCTCGGTGTCGCGTCGGGGTTTCTGTTCCACATGCTCATCGCGACCGCTGGCGTGACCGCGATCTTTCTCGCGATTCCGTATGCGTACGATGTTCTCCGGTTTGGCGGCGCGGCGTACCTAATTTGGCTCGCTTGGTAGGCGATTCGCCCCGGCGCGCCGGCAGTCTTCCGGAGCCGCGACCTCGCGCCTGCTTCGAAACGGAAGCTGCTCGCGATGGGCTTCGTCACCAACGTTCTCAATCCAAAACTCGCTGTTTTTTACCTGTCGATTTTCACGCAGTTTCTGCATCCGGAACGTGGATCGATATTCCTGCAAGGATTAACGCTTGGCTGCACGCAGATTGTGATCAGTTTCTGCGTCAATCTCTCGATAATTTGTGCGGCGGGCGCAATCAGCGACTGGCTAATGCACCGGCCCAGTTGGGAGCGCGCACAGAGATGGCTGATGGGAACCGTGCTTGCAGGATTGGGACTAAAGCTTGCCGTCAGCGCACGTCCTTAATCTCGCGCTCACTCTCTTCATGAGCGCCGTTTCCGTATCGCTACTCGCATGATCATAGCGCCCAGGCATCCGAAATGAAGATCCGGCGCTTAGACCATCTGGTCCTCACTGTGCGGGACATCGAAACGACTGTTGCATTCTACACCAATGTCCTTGGCATGGGCTCTGTGACATTCGCCGGCGGGACGCACGCCCTCAGCTTTGGTGAGCAGAAGATCCATTTGCATTCCGCTGATGGTCTCATCGCGCCACATGCCACTCACCCTGTGCCCGGTTCCGCTGACATTTGCCTGATCAGTGAGGAGTCGATCGCACAGGTCGTCGAAACTTTCCAGCGCGTCGGCGTTACGATCGAAGAGGGACCAGTGCAACGACGTGGGGCTCTCGGGCCGCTGAGCTCGGTTTATATCCGCGATCCAGACGGCAACCTCGTCGAGGTATCAACTTACCAACCTGTGGTCGCCTGAGGGGATTTGGCGACTGACCGCGCCCAGTTGACGACGAGGCACATAATGCGCTTCGCACCTTCTAGCAGCATGCGGATCATCGCGCTGCACCGCGAAGCGCTGAGTCGGTCGACGACTGGGAGGGGAACGTCAGGCCACCTTCCCGCGCATCAGATCAAACGGCGTCTCATCAACGTCTTTCTTCGCCAAACTCAACGCGATAGAACCCACAACATCATCGAGGAGTACTGTGACTCTTTGACGTTAGACGAAGACTTCGAAGCGGTCGAAAGCCACGCGGAGGGATAAGAGCTCTCCGAAACCGTCCGCTATTTCCTATCGGGCGGCGACCATAGCGGTTGATGCACAAAGCGGCGCCGCGTGCGCAAAGTACCCGCTGATCGCGTCCGTTGACCGTTGTGAGTGAAACGTCCACACGGCGACGTGCCAGGTCGCGACGTGAGCGGTCGCGTAGACAGCCGGCGGCGCCGGTGTTTCCTGAACACAGAACTGTTACTGCGTACCGGATTCCAGCACAGCGAAATTCCCAGCAGCGGTGGCTTGCTTTCCGTCCGCGTGGTCCGCGCCAGTAGATGGACGGGGGACGTAGATCTCCCCGACGAGGTAAGTCACGGCACTGCCGGCGATGCCAACTCGATCGCCACGGTTCTCGCAAAACAGCTCGCCGCCGCGTGTGGATAGCTGGCGCGCGTGGAGACGTTGCTTCTTCAATCGGTCCGACCAGTAGGGGATCAATGCGCAGTGGATCGATCCGGTGACTGGATCCTCTGGGATGCCGAAATTGGGCGCAAAGTAACGCGAGACGAAATCACAGTCACTTCCTGGCGCCGTCACGATTACAGCGGCGTTCAATGCAGCGATCGCTCCAAAGTCTGGGCGGAGCCGTTTAATCTGTTCCGCAGTTTCGAACACCGCGAGGTAATCACGATCTTGGAATACGAGTTCCGGCTTCACGCCGAGCGCTGCAACCAGATCGCGATGAGACTGACGAGACAGCGTCGGACGCTGCGATGGAAAGTCGAGAACGAGCCGGTCAGATTCACGTGTGACGGAGAGGGAGCCTGCCTCTGTTTCGAACGAGACAGTGTCTCCACCGATCCCGAGGTGATGAAAGAGCACATGGGCGGTCGCTAAGGTCGCATGACCGCAGAGCTCAGCTTCAAGTGTCGGCGTGAACCAGCGCAGATCGTACGTCTCACCGCGCCGTACCGCGAAAGCCGTCTCGGAGAGGTTATTTTGAGCGGCAATCTTCTGCAGCGTTCCGTCAGGTAACCACTCGTCCAACACACAGACACCAGCCTGGTTGCCGGCAAACGTCTCGTTCGCGAAAGCTGCTATCTCGAAGTACGGCAGGCGGATGTTTTGCATCCACATGCATTACCTTGGGTGAGCGCCGCGATACAGATTCAGATATGCGAGTTTACGTCTAGTACAGGCGGACAAGTGCGCGTCCGGCGACGCTAGTGAAGGAGGTGAAAAGTGGTTTTCGCAATGTCGAAAGGTCATCGAGAGGATTCGACGAATAAGGATTAGGTCGGCGCGGCCGCCGGGCGTGACTGTGCCAAGTTTCTCCGCCCCGGAAGCGAACGATGAATCAGTTCGCCAGCGTTCCGTCGCGGCCACTATGAGCTTCACCAGCACGCTCATGGCCGCGGTAGCCGCTGCATCTTCGTTGTCATCGCGATCACTGCGTGCAGCGTTCTGGCTCGCACAATCCGTTGGTCGATTCGGTAACCTCCCGTTCACGTTTTTCGAGCCAGTGCGTCGCCCATGCTTTGGCGAGAGGCGCGGTTGTGATCTCGAGCAGGCGTGCGGGCTCGGAGGAGCTGCCGTTCGCGTGCTGGTGCCACGTTCCGCGCGGAGTGGCAAAGAGGTCGCCGGCCTGCCACTTGATGCGTTCGATTTCACTAGCATCAACGCTGATCGTCGAATAGCCCGCGCCCGCAACGACGTAGAATAACGCCTCGTAGCTATGTCGGTGCAGCTCAGTCCGTGCGGCCGGCGCGAGTTCGGTCATTTGCGCTTCGACGTCATGTAGGTGTCGAAAGGAAAATCGCTTGGCCTGAGGTTCATCTTCGTGCGGCGACCACTCAGCCGACGCAGTAGCGATGTCCCTGATGATCAGACCGTCTTCCGCTGGATGGCTAACCTCGTGGTAGAATAAGTCCGCATCCCTGTGCCCGTCCGCGCAGCCGATCATTGGGTAGAACAGGTCTGGAGCTCTGATGCGACACGCGCAGATGCAGCGCGAGCAAATGAGTATTGCTGAACAATCGTTCGCTGCTCGTCGATTGTAACGAGGCAATATCCCGGCGCCTCTTCGGCAGCGAGGACAGGCTCCGTCAGCTCAGGCCAAGTCTTGAGTTGGCCGACGATCGAAGGAGCGCTCGAGAACAAAATGCCGCTTTCCACGACCTGAAACGCGCGATGGACATGGCCGAAGAAGACACCGCGCAAGCGCGATCGCGCTGGCATGATCGTGTCGACGAAAGCTCCGCGGTTCGAAAGGAGCATCGGGACTGTCATCGCGGTATCGCTGTCGAGCCACGGCACATCGAGGGTGATTGGAGGATGATGTAACGCGATTACGAGCGGAGGTCCGTCGGCCGTGCAGAATGCCGCCAGCCACTCTAATTGCGACTGCGTCAACTCGCCGCCGGGCTGAATGGCGCCACGGGAATCGAGCAGCAGAAACTGCACACCACCGACCGCGAAGAATTGATCAATTCGACCGAGCGGCTCTTTCGAAGCCAATAGCGTGCGCTGCATGCCGACACTGCAATCATGGTTGCCTGGAACATAGTGGATCGGCGCCTTTAGATTTGCCAAGACGGACGCTGCGAGCTTGTAGCTGACCTCCGACGATTCATCGGCCACGTCGCCGGTATGCAGCACAAAATCGAACGGGAACGGCAGCGCATTGATTACTCGGACCAACTCGCTTAACTCGCGAAGCGGATTATGCCCGCATGTTTGGAACGCGGGATCAGGCCCGATGTGAGAATCGGAGATGTGGAGAAAACGAACCATCAAAGTTGGCGCAAGTCCCTAGCTCACCTCGAAAACACCCTCGACAGCGACATCATATGGAAGCGCCGCGACACCTACTGCCATCCGTGCATGCTTTCCCGCATCTCCAAAGATCTCGACGAACACGTCTGAGGCACCGTTCATCACCTGCGATTGCGCGATCACAGCGTAATACGGCGGCTCCGGGCACCGCTATAACAAGATGGCGACATAGCTGAATTTCCCAGCCAGCGATTCTCCGGCACAGATTCAGATGAGTGAAAACTATTCCGGTACAGCCGAAGGTTCCTGAAACCGGTCCCTTAAAGAACTGTACTGGATGAGGATGCGCCGATCTGAATCTGCACCGCTTCTTCACCTGCATCGACAGTTGCTGGTAGGCGATCTAAAATAGTTCCCCGTTAGTGAAGTGAAATGCCGGAAAAAACCCGAGACCAAGTCACAAAAGTGTTTCGATCTTTATCGCAGCTTGTCGCGGCCCATGCGCCTCACGAAGCGATGCGGTGAATCGCCCGGTTTATTCACAAG
>JACDCM010000218.1 GCA_013817545.1 Gemmatimonadaceae bacterium
CCCTTTCATCTCTCCTCGATGCCCTGGCCTGGGACCTTTCCCGGGCTGGGGCGTCTCTCTTTTGGTGAGGTGCCATGTTGAAGACTGCCCGAACTCGACAACGCGTTCATCGAACAGCCCTTCCACGCGCGCTAATGCGTCGCGCCCGCCCGCAGGCGCATGCCGCTCACAAGCGCGCGCTCAAGCGCGCCACGTTAAGGGACTGCGCCCACCGCTGCGTGTATTGCGGCGTCTGCCTCCATTCCGAGATAGCGACACTGGACCACGTCTTTCCAATCGCGAAAGGCGGTATGCACACGCCCGGGAACGTGGTTGCCGCGTGTGGTCCATGTAATCGGCGGAAGGGTGACATGCTTCCGCATGAATTCTTTCATCGCTATCCAGGCGCGGGGCTGAATTTCCTGGCCTATGCGCGCGTGGTGCACCGGTCGCTGAAGCGTGGTGCGCGTCGGGCGGTTAGTCTTGCAATGGCGGCCTAAACAATGGGTCGTCCCCCGAACACCGAACTTGTTACGCGATGATGCTCAGGTCAAAAACGAAGTACGTACGCGCCCAGCAGCAGCGCAGGCGCAATCGCGATCCAGCAGGCGGTCCCGCCAACCAGTACCTGTGGTAATACCGGCATCGATCGGAGAGCGGCCCAACGAATCGCGTAAACGCCAGCAAGCGTTGGAAGTGATGCGAGAGCGAGATGGACACTCAGTGGCATTGCGTCGGAGTCAACTCGCCGCCAGGAGACGACGCCTAGCGTCACGAGAATCCCCGTGGAAGCCACCCACGCAACCCATAGCCACTTCCTTCCGCCGCTCCGATTCGCGAGCACCGCGACGGAAGCAAACAGGAACGGCACAACCGCGAACACGATAGCGTATTCCTGCACTCATCCCCCTGTAGTCACGGGGTGCCAGCCGGTAGCTGGCGCCTTGCTACGCCGGCGTAACATGGATCATCGCGCGATAAGCCCACCACTAACCCCCTAAAAATCCACCGGTCGCAAATAGGATTCTCCGATCGCCGTTGGGCTAACCATGGCCACCGTCGGTAGCCTCCGCTTCCAGTGCGTGCCCTCGAGCCGCTTGCGCACCAATTCCACCTCACCTCGCACGAAGCCGCGAGCGACGAGGTCGGCGGTTGAATAGCCCGTTAACAGCCAGTTCAAAATCGCGTCCGCCTTGTCGTAGCTGATTCCGAAGTCCCCCTCGTCGGTTTGACCGGCGACCAGGTCGGCTGACGGCGCCTTGTTCACGATCACGTCCGGAATGTCCAGATGCCGGGCAAGAGCAAGCACCTGGCCCTTGAAGAGATCCCCGAGCGGGTTCACGGGTGGAGAGTCGTCCGCGTGCCAGGTGAAGTAGCCGAACAGGCGCTCGGTCTTGTTGCCCGTTCCCAGCGGGATGGCATGATAGCGTGCCGAAAGGTCAAAGAGCGCGATCATTCGCATACGCGCCATGACATTGCCGCGACGTGCGCTGTCGGCGTCGGGCTCGCTTGCCAGATAAGCGTCCACGGCGGCGGTGATGTCAGTCGTCCGCGCTTCAATCCCCAATGCGTCGATGACCAGCTGCGCGTGGGACAGACTCTCGGGGCTGGACGCGTGATACGGCAGTCGAACGCCAATGACATTCTCGGCGCCGAGCGCGCGTGTTGCGAGGTATGCCGTCACGGCGGAATCAACTCCACCAGAGATAGCGACGATACCTTTCTCAAAGCCACGCTGACATATCTCATCCCGGATGAACTCAACAAGCCACTGCTCCGTAAGCGCTCCGTCTATCTCGAGCGGCGGCGGGCCCTCAAAGTCGAAAGCGGTCGGCACCACGAGCTCCAATGGTCCGGACGATTCTTGAGAAGGTGCTTCAGGATGCACGAGAACGTGCTCGGTTTCGCCGTCTACAACGGCATCGTACATCAGCTGTTCTCGGGTGCCTGAGCGCACCCGGCTCAGGTTGTCGATGAGATGCGGGAGCGCGGTGCGCATGTCAGCCAGAAGTGGCATGTCCGCGCGCGTGCGAGTGAGATCGCCCATGTCGAGCGTTATTGCGATGAGCGCCTCGCGCCAGAGCGGGCCTCGTACACGGACATCGCCCTTTGGACCGCTCACCATCGCGCCCCCCGGAAATCCCTTGCCGCCCTCGTTGCCAACGAGATTCGCGAAGGGCACGAAGAGGCCATGTTCCTCGGCGATATCGCGCACCAGCCGCTCCCAGCGAGCGCAGCTCGCCGGGCCCGGAACGTCATCGCCCCGCGGCCAGAGTCCGCGCGCGGGAGCGGCGGCCAGAATGAAAATCATCTGCGCGCCGTCGAGTGCGGCAAGCGAGCCAGTGATGCTGTGCCACGCGTCCTCACAGACGAGCATGGCGGCGCGGCCCCAGGACGTGTCGAAGGCGCGAACCCCGTGCGCGCGCTCCACAAAGCGTTCCTCGTCGAAAAGTCCGTATGTAGGGAGAAAATTCTTGCGGTGTACGTGGCGCACGATCGGCTCGTCTGGCCCAAGCGTCACATACATCGCGCTGTTATACAGAATGTTGTTCCAGATCTCGTAGAAGCCGACAACGACGTCAAGAGTGCGTGCACCGCAGCCAGCGCCCTCGTAAGCGCGCGCGAGATCGCGTACCAGCGTGCCCGACGTGACTGAGAGGTCGCGTACACCTCCTTCCACGAAATAGCCGGTGAGCGCCGTTTCCGGCAGCACCAGAATCTGTGGTCTTGGCTCGAGAGCTTCCAACTGATTAAAGATCTCGCCAAGGCGATCGAGATTAGCGGCGTAGTCGCCCTTCTTCGCTTTGAACTGTGCGATGGCGAGGTGAACGAGAGGCGGCATACGGTGAAAATGGCGCTGGAGTGGAGGCGAGGCAACGGTGAGGGGACAGGATTGCGGATTGCGGACTGCGGATTGCGGATTGCGGATTGCGGATTGCGATCTCCGGATTTGCGGATTGCGGATCGCTTAGTGCGTAGTGGGACTGTACAACGCGAGACCGGCAATCACGATTCTTAACTACAAATTTCGGTCAAACTGGTTGTGACACATGGATTTCCCTGCTGGCGTTAGTCCGCAATCCGCAATCCACAATCGTATTTCTGGCAATTCGTAACCCGCAATCCTACTGAATGCCCTTCGATCTTCGTAACATTACTCTCGCGGACCGGCTGCGTTGTGCGGTGGATATTCAGCGCGCCACCAAACGGGTGAACAACCTCGAAGAAGCGGCGAACATCGTCGTGCGTTACCTGTACGATCAAAGCGCTCCCGCACCAGACGGGAAAAACGGTTGCGCACTTGTTCGCTGCTACATCACGCACCCCTACGGCTCGCTCGACGGAGAGTCCAAGAAATTCGCCGCGGGAATTCTGGGCGACATAAGTCCTTACGAAGGCATGAATTGCCTCACACTCATTGCAACCGTCGGGGACGAGCCCGCGTGGAACTCGAAACTCGAGTCCAGAGGCCATCGGACTATCCCGCTCCCGAGCGCGCAGGCGGTAGAACGAGCCCCGATGATTGCGCAGCTCATCAAGCAGTTCGGATTGCAGATTGCGGACGTTGTGAACCCCTCCCTCGATGTGCTCCACGAGTTGGCGGGAAAATCGTACAACGTTTTCCACGTCGAAAAGGCTCTTGGCAGTCCGCATGTTCCGGCGCAGGACGACTTCGTTATTCCCTTTGGAATCGAGTCGGTGGTTGGATTCGGCGGTTCGCTTGCCACGGGCGATCTGTATGCAGTTATTCTGTTCTCGCGAGTGCGCATACCTGAGAACAGCGCCAACCGGTTTCGCGCGTTGGCACTCGATGTGAAATCAGCATTCTTTCGCTTTAGAGAGGCGGTGTTCGCGTGAGGATCAGGTTGTGCCGCTGATGGAGGAGCGCGGCAGGGCGGGTGGGGTATGATCATCATGAAGTCGTTATTTCCAATGCACCTCAAGCGCCCGTCAGCCGGCCGC
This sequence comes from Gemmatimonadaceae bacterium, assembly GCA_013817545.1. GTDB lineage: Bacteria > Gemmatimonadota > Gemmatimonadetes > Gemmatimonadales > Gemmatimonadaceae > JACMME01. The sequence continues at coordinate 3,943 of JACDCM010000218.1, forward strand.
GCCAGTTACACCCCGTCAATGACGCGAATGCCTGGATTGCTTTTCATAACGGCTCTCAATGCGCTCGCGCTGGCGGGAAATCCCGCGGCCGCTCAGACCCCTGCTGAGCCGTGGCGCATCATCCAGCCGCCGCAGGTATCGCTGGTCCTGGCCCGAGACGGCTCACTCATCGGGGAGATCGGCAAGGAAAAGCGCTTCAGCGTTTCGATCCGCACGCTCCCCAGGTATGTTGGCCAGGCGTTCGTCGCCGTGGAGGATCAGCGCTTTTATCAGCACGACGGAGTCGACGTCGTTGGAATCGCGGGCGCACTCAAGGATGCTGTCACAGGCGATCCGCGAGGCGCCAGCACCATAACGCAGCAGCTCGTCGGCAACATGCACCCCACCATTATCGATCGTCGCGATCGTGGCCTGGGACGCAAGATTCGCGAGCAGCAGGCGGCGCGCGAGATGGAAAAGCACTATTCCAAGGAGCAAATTCTCGAAGCCTACATCAATCAGATTCCGTTCGGTCGCGGGTGGCATGGCATCGAGCTGGCATCCAGGCACTATCTGGGCAAGCCTGCCTCGGGTTTAACGCTCGCTGAAGCAGCTATGCTTGCGGCGATGCCCAAGGGACCAGCCATTTACGATCCCATTAAACATCCCGATCGCGTGCGCACGAGGCGAGATCTCGTCCTTTCGGTCATGGCGCAGCAGCGTTACATCACGCAAGCGCAGGCCGCGGCCGCGAAACGGGAGCCCATCGTGACCATACCCGGCGCGGGAATCTCGGCGCCTGCGCGGTATTTTGTGGACGTCGTGCGGGCGCGTGCGCTGCAGATGGGTGTGGAAGCTGCGAGCGGCGGATTCCGAATTCACACGACTCTTGATCCGTCGCTCCAGGTAAGCGCGGCCGAGGCGCTGCGAGATGGCGCGAAGGGTGTGGAAGAGAGGGCCGGTTATCGGCATCCTACGCTGGAGAAGCATCAGAGAGGCAAGCCGAACTACCTTCAGGGAATGATCGTCGCACTGGATCCGAGAGCGGGCGACGTGCTCGCGCTGATCGGCGGTCGTGACTACGGCGAATCGCAATACAATCGCGCGGTGAACGCTACGCGGCAGCCAGGATCCACTTTCAAGCCGATAGTCTACGCCGCAGCGATCGGAAGCTTCATTCCCCCGAACGAGATCATCCCCGACACGGCGCTGGCCATACGCCTCGAAAACGGCTCGATCTACCAGCCGCAAAACTCCGACGGGGAGTTTCTCGGCCCTGTCACGTTGCGCGAGGCGCTGGCCAGGTCGCGCAATACTGTGGCGGTCCAGCTTGGCCAGCGAATTGGTATGGACTCGATAGTCGAGCTCGCGCGCCGCATGGGAATCGAGACGCCTATCGCGCCGTACCCGGCTAGCGCGATCGGCGCGTCAGCCGTACGCCCGCTCGACTTCGTAAGCGCATTCGCCCCATTCGCGAACGAAGGCATGGCTGTGGAGCCACGCTTCATCACCAGGATCGAGGATCGCTCCGGGAAGGCAGTTCGCGTGCCGCCCCGGAAGGCGCCGGTCGCAGTGCTCGATCCGCAAGTAGCGTTCATCGTGCGCGACATGTTGCGCGATGCGGTGGACCGCGGCACGGGTACGGCCGTGCGCCGCTTTGTTCCGCAGCGGATTCCGGTGGCCGGCAAGACTGGCACCCCGAACGACAACACCGATGTCTGGTTTGTCGGCATGACGCCCGACATCCTCGCGGGCGTTTGGCTTGGATTCGACACGCCCAAGACGATAACACCAGGCGCGGCGGGTGGATCGCTCGCGGCACCGATTTGGGGCGAAATGGTCAGCCGGTTCTACCAAGGTCGGGAGGTGGGGGAATGGGCTGTGCCTGAAGGCATCATCGTTGCCGAGTTGGACCGCGCGACGGGAGAAGTGGCGACGGATCTGACGCCCACTGAACAACGCTACACCGAGTACTTCATACCGGGCACTGAACCGCAAGCCATGAGGCCGAATCCGTGGGCGGTATTCTCGGCCGGCCCGATTGTCCCGTAAACTCCAAGAAGTTCTCACCGGATTTCACGCACCATTGCTATTGGGTGACACGATGAAAGTGCGTCTTGTGACTGTCCGCTTTGGAATACTCGCGATTGTTGGTGCTGGGCTCGGGCATGTTGCACGCACAGGGTTGGCGAGCAACACAGAAGCGCACGCGACGGCGAGCGAAACGGCTCTCGGCCGGTACGACTTTTCGCGCGATCCAGAAGGTAGAACGGAGTTGCCGGGAAAGCTCACCGAGATATCCGGGCTGGCGGTCTCGGAGGACGGACGCATGTTCGCTCACGGCGACGAGAGAGCCACCATATCCGAGGTGAACGCGTCGAGTCGAGGGATTGTTAAGTCCTTCGCGCTTGGTGACCGCGTCATTCGAGGTGATTTCGAAGGGCTCGCGGTGGCGAACGGTCGCTTCTACATGGTTACCAGCGACGGCGGCGTTTACGAGGCTGCAGAAGGGAAGGACGGTGAGCGTGTTCCATTCGAGCTCCACACTACGGGACTTGGCGCGGAATGCGAGATCGAAGGACTGGGTTACGATCCGTCGTCCCGCACGCTTCTGCTTGCCTGCAAAGAGTGCCGCAAGGAAGCGCTGTGCAATTCGATCACTGTCTTCCGATGGTCCGTTGTTACCAAAACCCTCGCCAGGACCGCGACGTTACGCGTTCCTTTTGCGGCCCTGCACAGCGCCGGTCTGAACAGCTTCAACCCGTCCGGCATCGAGCGCGATCCCCAAACTGGAAATTATCTTCTTATCGCCGCGAAGCAGCGGGCAATCATCGAGATAACTCCGGCGGGAAAGCTTGTTGCGTCCGCAAAACTCGCAAAGCGGTGGCACCGTCAGAGCGAGGGGATTGCAGTGCTGCCCGATCTTACCCTGGCCATAGGTGATGAAGGAGTGAAAAAACAGGGACGGGGA
>JACDCM010000595.1 GCA_013817545.1 Gemmatimonadaceae bacterium
GCTGAGCCATTCTCCTGCCGCCAGCTTTCGAATGCCGCGCCACATGGTGCGTTCGCCGGGCACCCAGAGAAAAGTGAGATACTGGCGCAGCGCAACCGGATCGATGCTTCGGTCGGTCGATGTAAGGCTGAGGAGCACCTTTGGCTCGCTCGCGAAGGCAACTCCCGATTCGGTTTCCGCCAGATACAGTGGTTTGATACCAGCGTGGTCGCGCGCCAAAAAGCCTTCACCGCGCCGCGAATCCCATATGCAGAACGCGAACATCCCGTTGAGCCGGTCAAGCATCGCTCGGCCGTACTCCTCCCAGAGGTGCACCAGCACTTCAGAATCGGTGTTGGAGCGAAAGCGATGCCCCTTCCCTGTCAGCTCGGCGCGCAGTTCGCGGTGGTTGTAGATCTCGCCGTTGAAGACCAGCCACACCGACTCGTCTTCGTTGGGCATCGGCTGGTGTCCGGCCTGGCTGAGGTCGAGAATGGAGAGGCGCCGGAACCAGAGGCGCGCCCGTCCCTGGGGATCGCGGTAGTGACCGTCGTCGTCCGGGCCCCGATGCCGCTGGCGTTCATCGACAAGTGCAGCGGTCAATTGAGGCTCGCGAGAGAAAATGCCGCTGATGCCACACATCAGGCGTGCGCCTCTCTGGTTCCGCGTTGGGAACTGGGTTGCACTCGCCGACTCGCGACGGCGTCCTCGAAAATCGCCATCATTCGCGTGGCTGTCTTCTCCCAACTGAATGCCCTGGCGCGTTCCAGCCCCAGCGCTCGCATACGAGCGCGCAGGCTTCTGGATGTCACGATTGCGGTGATGTGAGTAGTCAAAGTAGTGCTGTCGTTTGGCTCAAAGTAAAGGGCTGCATCCACGCAGACTTCGCGACAGGCCGGCAATGCCGAGGCAATGATTGGTGCTCCCGAAGCCATCGCTTCCAGTAAGGGCTGCCCAAAGCTCTCAAGCCTGGACGGAAAGACAAGCGCAAGCGCAGCATGATATAGCGCTGCAAGCTCGACATGGGGCACTCGCCCAACGAAGTTCACGCTCTCGCTGATCCCAAGCGACTTGGCGCGATTCTGGAGTCGATCGTACAATGGGCGATCGGCGATTGTACCCGCAATCACGAGATCCGGAAAGGAGTCAGCTCCAGCGCGCGCGGCGTCAGCGTACGCCAGCAACAGCGTCTCGAAATTCTTGTGCACATCTATGGAGGATACGGCAAGCAGGTACTGGCGCGCGGGCAAGGCCTGAAAGCCAGCGGAGCTCGCGTCCTTCTCTGCATTTTGGCTCTCTGAGAACGACAGACTCACTCCATGATGCACCACGTGAGTTTTAGCTGGATCGAGCGCCAAGCTCGCATTCACCTCGCGGCGAAACGCGTCGGACACGAAGACCACTCGATCTGCTGCCCGGAGTGCAGCACGCGCCGTGGGACCCCGGCTTAGTCGACGCCACAGTAGAAAGAGACGCTGCCTTGTGCTCTGATTGGGCACAGGACTGTGGATGTGCAGATTTCTCGCCAGCATAACGTGCGGGCATGGCGAGCGCACAGTGCCGATCTCGTTCACGGTAAAGAGCAGGTCGAACGACTGCCGGCGGATGATCCGGGGTATCTCTACCTGCTCAAACCACCATCGGTGGAGCAGTTGGCCGGCGGCAACGTCAGCAATCAGTGGCCGAATCCCCTCCGGAAGCGTTTCGAGAAGGCCCGTCTGATACTCAGGAGAGAGCAGGACGTGAAACTCATGTGCTTCTCCGAAGCGAGCCAACGCGGGAAGCATTTCGCGAACGTAGGTAATCCCTCCACCTTCACGCGCCGTGAGCGCGTTTATAAGGATCTTCAACTGGCAATTCCAGCTGGGCTGGCGCGCGGTGCTGAGAGGATGCCGCTTATACGCCGGCGAAAGTGCTCAAAAGTGAAGTGATCCTCTACGCGTCGGCGTCCAGCCAGCCCCATCCGGTGGTTGAGCTCTTCGTCCGTCAGCAGGCGTATTACTCGGTCCGCGGTAGCGGCTACATCCGCATGGTCCACCAGGTATCCCGTCACACCGTCTTGCAC
>JACDCM010000596.1 GCA_013817545.1 Gemmatimonadaceae bacterium
GGCCTTCACTGCGAATATCGCGTTGACGGCGCTATGGCTCCTGCTCGGTCCTGTTTTTCGGTTCTCAGATACGTGGCAGTTGACGATGAACACGGCTGCGTCCCAAGTGACGTTTCTCATTGCGTTCCTGCTGCAGAACACCCAGAACCGTGACACGCGAGCGCTGCAATTGAAGCTCGATGAGCTCATCCGAAGCACTGCCGGCGCACGGTCACAGCTCATACAACTCGAGGAGCTTGACGATGACCAGCTCGATGCGCTGAAGCATGAGTTCGAGCGACTGCACGAGCGCCGAAGTCGTACGAGTGGGAAAGTCTAGTCCGGTTGTAGGGCGGCTCATCGACTTCGCAGGAAAAAGGGCGTACCATGAATCCATGAACGGTTTCGGCGCGATCGAGTGGCTCGCCCGAGGGGGCTTCCTTGTGAAAGGTGTGCTCTACATGGTCATCGGCGCGCTTGCCCTCCAGGTCGCAGCCAGAGCAGGCGGACGCGTAACGGGGACGCGCGGCGCGCTCACAGCCGTCCTCGGACAACCGTTTGGCCGTACGCTGCTGCTCGTGGCCGTCATTGGGCTTCTCGGCTACGCCGCCTGGCGCGTCCTTCAAGGTCTCTTCGATCCAGATCGCCTGGGCCACAATTGGCGCGGCCTTGCCATCCGTGCAAGCTTCGTGACTCGCGGGGTTGTACACGCGGTGCTGGGCTGGCAGACATTCCGCCTATATCGTGGGCTGTCGGCCGCATCGGGAAACAGCGAACGTGAGGTCGCCACCGAGGCATTCCGGTGGCCGCTCGGTGATTGGCTGGTAGTGCTCGCGGGACTCGGCCTCATCGGCTTCGCCCTGCAGCAGGTGTACGCGGCGATCACCTGCCGATTGGAACGCAACCTCGATGTCGAAGAGATGCGACGCGAGGCTGGCGAGTGGGCGGTCGGTCTCAGCCGGTTCGGCGTGGCGGCACGCGCCGTTGTCTTTGCGGTGCTCGGATGGGCAATCGTCGTTGCCGGTTGGTTCCGCGATCCGTCGGAAGTCGGCACCACGGCGTCGTCATTCCGCACCCTCGCTGCACAACCGGGAGGGCTAGGCCGTTGGCTCCTCGGCGTGGCGGCAGCAGGATTCGTCGCCTTCGGCTTCTACGAGATCATCCACGCGCGCTATCTCCGCATCCGACGCGTCGGCTGACCGCTGGCAGCGCCGAACACGAAGTGGATCGGTGTTACCTTCGCACCAACAGTGCGGCGGGTTCGATTGACTGATAGGAATCGAACCGCTGCTGCGCTGAATCTATTGGCTCGTTTGTCGTGTCGAATACACCCCATAAGTCGCCTGGCGGCTATCAATGCCTCAGCGGAGATCGGTAAACACTGCGGCGTTAGAACGAAGCCGCTGGCGCGGCGGACGCTACGCGTGAGGCACGCTCGATCGGTCGGGTAGCGTGTGGGTCACAAGGAGGTTCCTGTGACCCATCTCCGACAAGCGATGCTGGAGGAACTCCACCGTCGCAATTACGCCGCATCCACGATCGCGTATTACATCCGCCACGTCGAGGAGTTCGCCCGCTTCTTCAAGCGCGCACCTGACCGGCTGACGCCGACGCATCTCCGCACGTATCAAGCGTATCTGTTGCGCGAGCGGAAGCTGGCGCCCCGCACGGTGCGGCTGCACGTGAGCGCGATCCGTTTCTTCTTCGTGAAAACGTTGAAGCGGCGGTACGCGCTCGACGACACCCCCTACCCGAAAGCCCCGCGGCGGCTGCCGGCGATCCTCAGCGTCGACGAGGTGACGCGCCTGATCGAGGCGGCGCACAGCCTGTCGCATCGCACGATGCTCATGCTGCTGTACTCGACCGGCATCCGGAATGCGGAGCTGCGGCATCTGCGAGTCGCGGACATCGACAGCCGGCGCATGCTGATTCACATTCAGCACGGGAAGGGCGGACGGGATCGCTACGTCCCGCTCAGCGCGACGCTCCTCACCACGCTGCGCGCGTATTACCGCTGGATGCAGCCGAAGACCTGGCTCTTTCCGGGGACCGTCGCGGGCTGGCG
>JACDCM010000219.1 GCA_013817545.1 Gemmatimonadaceae bacterium
CAGGCTTCACCCTCTGGAGAGTCTCAACCAACGGCAGGACCTCACGGTCGACTTCGAGACGCGTGACGTGATGCTCCGCAACGCTTAGCGCCGCCTCGAGCTGATCGAGCACCGGGTCTGCCGGTGGTACAACGGCATCGTGCGTATGCAACAGGACAATCTTCACTCGGCTTCCTCCGGTGGACCAGCGTCCAGTGTGTCCGTATAACGGTAGTTCATGATTACGGCGGTGCCGAATGCCGTAAGCTCAATGAGCGTTGATGCCTCGCGATCGCGGACGCGCAGCCCAAGTTCCTTTGCTCTGTCGGCCAGCAGGTCCACGAAGCGACGGACCATCGCTGTGCCTTCGCCCGTCCAGTACGCTATTCGCCGTACGATCTCCCGGCGATGAGCGCGCACGAAATGGTCCGCGCGCTCGCGTTCCTCGCCGGAATCCGCGTCGGCAAAGATGGTGCGAAGGTCGCCGTCAAAGTGTCGCTCGTCCTCGAGGGGAAGCTTCGATTCGCTATCACGGTAATGATCCTCGACGGTGTAGTGCATCGATTCCACCGGCAGGTCGTCCGGACTGGGGACCAGAACAGCCGGCGTCGTTCCTCCAACTTCTCGCATCACCCGATCCATGTATTCGAGCTTTGCGAGCGCCGGCCAACCAGCGTAGCGTTCGCGCCAATTGGTTCCAGGGGTCAACCAAACGGCGAAGGTTTCCGCGAAGTCTTCGTCGGGATGCTTCTGCGCGTACCATCCGAGAATATGCCGTACGTACGCGCGCGAAAGCGGGTCGACGCGAAAGCGCTCCCGATAGGGGCGGGAGTACGGTCCGAATGTTTCTCGCCAGTCGGCGCGATCGTACAGCCGATAAGCATAATTGAGAGCGTGGCCGGCTTCGTGTCTCAGGTATCGCATGACGTCCAGCTCGCCTTCCACTTCGACAGCTTCTTCTTCTTCGATACGGGACAGTCGAGGATCGGCGAGATAGAAGGGAACGCCGATGAGCGGGGTGTCGTCCGGGCAGCCCCACTGATCGCTCAGATACACGGGGGGACGAAATGCAACGTCAACGGCGGCGAGCTCTTCATACAGCTGCGCGACCAGCGTTTCGACGAGCGTTCCGCGGATTGACAGGCCGAGGTCGGATATGCGCCGCGCCAGAAGGTCGCGTCTCTCTCCCTCCCAAGCTTCGAATGACTCTTGCATTTGTCGCTCAGACAAGCAAGCGCCATACCTGCAATAAGAAAGAGCGGGGCGCCGAACATTTCGGCGCCCCGCCCTTTATACCCACGAAACCCGCCTGTTAAGCCGCTTTCGGTTTGGCCAGAGGTGCACGCGCCTCAGGAGCGGATCCCCAGACATAAGCCTGGAACACCGGTACTGGTTCTTCCCGAGAACCACGTGAAATCACTATTCCGATCGCTTCCTCTTCGACCTTCCGACTAATCGTAGCCACGAGCAGACTCCCAGGTATTGGTCCCCGTAACGGTCGGGGACAAGCGCACCCATTGCACGCAAGGTGCCACCAACTGGTCTCTCGATAAGACTTTGATTTAACAGGGTTTGCGAATTAGGAGGGTCGCGCGCTCAAATCTTCTGTCGTAAAAAGACACGCGAAAGACTGACCTGCCGTGTCAAAGCGCTACGCGACTTTTCGCGCCAAAAAGGTTGCTGCGGCCGACCCATTGTTTTCAACCGTTACCTGCCAGCCTGAATAACTCGCTTCGAGTTGCTCCAGGATAACGGCTCGATCGATACCACCGATCTGTTCGACGACGTTGACGCCTCCGGCAGCAGTCGCTTCCTGCAGCACTCCGATGACCTGCTCCCGTTCCGCAAAAGACAACCGACTGAAGGCCGTGAAGCCGCAATAAACAGCGTTCATGGGCACGTCCGGCGCCCATGTCATGAGATCCGCGACAAACCCGCGCACCTTCCCCGTGAGACCCACCTCGAGCGCGGCGCGAATGATTTTCTCCACTACATCTTCCTGTGGGTCGACCGTCGTAACATCGCAGCCGTTCGCTGCCAGGTAGATCGCCGAGCCTTCATCGTTGGGATTGGCGACAAGCACGTGACCTTCGGTGGACAGCGGTGCTGTCCTGCAGATGAGAGCATCAGCTGTGAGTCCCCAACGCTCCGGGCGCTTGAATTCTCTGAGAGAGTTGAGTCGCCGCCGGCACCAGGTGCTGTGGCTCGGAATGCGAATGCGCTTCCGGATTATCCTGTCCACTTCATCGCAGAGAAGAATCTCGGTCAGCGCCAACTGCTGCGCCGCGGCCATCAATGACACTGCCTCATCACCAATTCGCAGGAGCACGTTTCTCGGCACGGACTCCTTATAGGCTTCAATTTCCTGCTCCACGTACAGTTCGTACTCGTACTTGAGCGAACGTTGTTGCTGGGCCATCGAATCCCGGGTCAGAGTTCGTTCTTCCAACCGAAAACGTAGATCGTTACGGATATGATGCAAGTGCTATAGTCAATGTTTGGCAAAGAAGTGACGATAGGAAGATTGGCGGAGCGGTATCTGTGGTGTGGATGACGAAACGCCGGTGTGCAGTCTCAGGGGTCAGTGATCAGCAACTGCGACCACTTAGTCGGAGGTAGGCTCCATGTCGGGGACGGTCGTGATTACCCCGGACCCGTCGAGCATGCGTGCCGTGATCGCCGCGGTCGGACAGTGGTGCACAAAGTCTCCTTCCGCCGGCGACCACTGCACTGGTGAATTAACTGCGTAGGCTTTGTTCTCGGCGTCCATTCGCATTAACGTCGGCGCCAGCGCCACACACGTCCTGCAACCGATACACTTCTTGACATCGACTTCGATGTCGACGAGACGACGAGGGAAGACTCCCCCGCGACCAGCCAGCGCACCGCCAATCTGATCGAGTGCGTGGCAAGCAGCCTTATAACCTGTTTCGATCACCTCATCGGCGTGGCCGAAGCCGAACCATCCGTGGTGTCCCACGCGTGGGCGGATAAGAAGCGTGGGAGGGCCTCGCCAGTCGGCGAGTGGTCGCTGTTGCAAGGTGTGCATCATGAGAGTTGCGGCGCGGAGATAGATGCGCGCAAAACCGCGAGATGACACGTCGCTCGCGTGCGTCATGTCCGAACTTCCTACATCAACCGCGATAACGGCCTTCATGCCAAGCGCGGCTATGGCAATGGGAAGGTTCTCGATGGTGCCTCCGTCGACACAGCTTCGCCCCCCGACCGAGCCTGGAGGAAAAGCCCCGGGTAGCGCGCAAGAGGCATAAACCGCGTCCGCGACCGGCACGTCGCGAAGGCCGGGAAGTCCCCACACCAACTGGGTTCCTCGCTCGATGTCCACGGTATTCACGAGAAGCGTCCCCTTCAGATCGGCGAACGTCCCTGGAGGCACTACGTCGCCGCACATCTCGCGCAGCGGCTCCGCCAGATAGAACGAAGGAGATCGGGTCTGCTCGAGCAACATTCCGAGATGATTGATTCTGAAGAGATCACGGCGACGCAGACTGGATGCTCGCTCCGCCATCTCACGGGTGCTCATTCCCCCAGCGTGCGCCGCGGCGACCAACGCGCCGATACTGGTGCCGGCAATGACGGCTGGACGTATGCCACGCTCTTCCAGCGCACGCAGAACGCCGACGTGAGCGAAGCCCTTTAGTCCTCCTCCGCCGAGTACGAGGGCGATTTTGTTCGGAATGCTCGTCTTCACAATCAGACCTTACCGCACCTTGCGAGCCGTCGCAATCACGCATCGCTCCACTGGCGCTCGAAGCAAAATCTACTTACATCGCCTCATGACTTCAGGACGACAGCGCGGCTCCGAGGGAGGACTCCTCCGGGCAGTGGGGATGTGGGCGCTCGCCGCCAGCATAATCAACGTGACCATTGGCGGCGGCATATTCCGCCTTCCATCCAACCCGGATATCGCCGGCGTGCTCGGTTCCGCCGCGCCACTCGCGTTCATTGTCTGCGCGGTGGCGATGGGGTTGATCGTAGTATGCCTCGCCGATGCGGGCAGCCGGGTACCGCTGACTGGGGGGCCGTACGCGTATATCGAGACGGCGTTCGGCGCGTACCCTGGCTTCCTTGCGGGGGTCATGCTCTGGCTGCTTGGTACGGCCGCTGCTGCGGCGGTCGCAACCGTCTTTGCCGACAACGTGGCGAGACTTCTGCCGTTTTTCGGCAACGCGGTTGCCAAGGGCGCACTCGTAGTGGGAGTTCTGGCGCTACTTACCGTTATCAATATCCGCGGGGTCACATATGGCTCGCGGCTGAACGTGGTTACCACGATCCTCAAGCTGCTACCGCTTCTCCTGCTCGTCGTCCTCGGCGCATTCGCGATTCAGCCGGGCAATCTCACATGGGAATCAACACCCTCGCCCACGGAAGTTTCCCGCGCGTCGATTGTGCTGATCTTTGCGTTCGCGGGCATTGAAACTGCGCTCGTCCCGAGCGGCGAAGTGTCCGATCCGGCCCGGACCGTGCCGCGAGCCATTTTCCTGGCGATGACAGTAGTTACCGTTCTCTACATTGCGATCCAACTGGTGGCACAGGGGGTTCTCGGACCTGACCTCGTTGGAAGCACTACGCCATTGGCCGATGCCGCGAACAGAGTGATGGGACCATGGGGAGGATATCTCCTCGCGATCGGAGTCGTCGTGTCGACTTTCGGATATCTGAGTGGAATGACTCTCGCGACTCCACGCGCCCTTTTCGCGTTCAGTCGCGATGGGTTTCTGCCTGGTTGGATGAGCGCAGTTGATTCGCGCTTCCACACGCCGTATGTGGCGCTCGTGATTCAGTTCTTTGTCGTCGCTGGCTTGACGATTTCCGGCAGCTTCGAGCCGCTCGTGATCATTGCCAACGTAGCCGCGCTACTGCTGTATCTCGCATGTTGCGCCGCCTCGTGGGAGCTGCGGCGCCGCAACGTTCGGATAGGTGGAATCTCCTACCGAGTCCGGGGGACATCGATCGCCGCACCGCTGGCGATCATCGCAATAGTGTACATGCTCACCTCCATCACCATGAATGAGTGGATGGTTCTTCTCGCTGTCGCCGTCGTCGCCACGATCATTTTCCTCGTTACGCTAGCACACCGCAGGCGGCTTCCGGCCAGCCAGCGACGTGCGACATCGTAACCGCTGAATCGCCACACAGTAGCCTGCTTTCCGTGGTGACCGACCCTCTCCTCCGATTTCGCGGCGAGTTCCCGATCCTGGAGCGAACCAACTATCTCGTATCCAACTCGCTTGGAGCCATGCCGCGCACAGTTCCCGAGCGTCTGGCGGAGTACGCTCGAATGTGGGGCGAGGAAGGCGTTCGTGCATGGACAAGGGGCTGGTGGGAGATGCCGGTGGAAGCCGGCAGCGTAATCGCCCCCCTTCTCGGAGCCGACGCAGGTGACGTCGTGATGTTCCCCAACGTTTCCATCGCGCAAGCCGCTGTCGTGTCCGCGCTGGATTATTCAGCGCCACGAGATGCAATCGTGACTACGGCTCTGGACTTTCCATCGGTGCGCTACGTTTACGACGCGCTCGCCACTCGTCTGGGAGCCCGAATTGTCGAAGTGGCAAGCGATGATGGGGTGGGTATCGATCACGATCGCCTGATCGAAGCGATAGACGAGCGGACACGATTGGTAGCCGTGTCTCACGTGCTCTTCCGCTCGGCGTACGTGCTGGATGCGGAGCGGATTTGTCGCAGAGCTCACGAGGTGGGCGCGCTTGTGGCACTCGATGCGTTTCATTCGGTGGGAATCGTGCCGGTAGACGTGAAGCGCAGCGGAGCCGATTTCCTTACAGGCGGCGTGCTCAAGTGGCTGTGTGGCGGTCCTGGAGGATGTTTCCTGTATGTGTCGCCGGAAATCCGTGATCGATTCGCTCCGGCGATCACTGGATGGCAGGCGCACGCGCGTCCATTCGCGTTCGAGACCGAGATGGATTTTACGACTGGGGCATTTCGGTGGCTCAACGGAACTCCTGTCATCCCCGCGCTGTACGCGGCGGTGGAAGGACCGAGGATTCTAGGCGAGGCAGGAATGGCGGAGGTTCGGGCAAAGAGTGTGCGGCAGACTTCAAGACTGATAGCCATGGCCGATTCTCGTGGTTACGAGGTGCATGCCGCGCGCGACGTCGAGCGGCGAGGCGGCACCGTCGCGTTCAATGTGCCGCATGGTTACGAAGTGGCGCAGGCGTTGCTCGCGCAGAACATCATGGTCGACTACCGGCCTGAGGCGGGAATTCGTATTGCACCGCACTTTTATACCAGTGACGACGAGTTGGAAAGTGCCGTCGCGGCAATCGACGAGACGCTGGAAACGGGTGCGTGGCGCAAGTTCGAGGGCAGAGCGGCGGTGGTGACGTAGCGTCGAAGATGCACTAAGCAGGACCGAGGCCGACAGCTAAAAGAACTCGGGAATGACCGCGTCCGCGTCTCGCGTCTCGAAAGCCGGTGATGTGACGTTGCCTCCCTTTCCGTTTCCAAGTACCTTCTCCTCCAACTCCAACCCACCGCTCATGTCACGGCTCCCCGAAAAGCTACGGAAACAGTACGTCAACTCTGATTATCCGCTGGTCATGCTGAAGTTCGAGGATGGGCATGAGATCAAGGTGTACAAGGGGTCTGGAAAGACCTTCGACGTGTACAGCGGAGAGCGCATCAAGATTCTCGCGTCCTACGATCCGACGTCGGGTGACCGCGAACTGGTTGAAGAGCGCAAAGTGGACGACTTCGACGACGCTACCTAGTGGACTAAGCGAGATGTGATTACCAACCGGAAGCAATCATTACCTCGCATGCACTCCACTAGCGCACCACTCGTGAGCCTGCTTCCCCGGTTCGCGGCACTCGCACTGGCAGTCATTCTTCCGGGGTGCGTACGCGCACAAAGTGCGGTCCCCGCC
>JACDCM010000597.1 GCA_013817545.1 Gemmatimonadaceae bacterium
GATATCGCGATGGGTTTCGCGCCGCCAGCCGGTGACACCGAGGTCAGCGCGGTGCTCGCGAACCTTCGCCGCATGGGGGCCTACACATTCGCGCTCACCGGGCACGACGCGGACTTCTCGCTCGACACATTCACAACCGATCCGTTCATTCATCAGGAGCTGATCGAGATCCTGTATCACACGCTCTGGGAGACGGTCCATGTTTTCTTCGAGCACCGTGAACTTGGGCACGACCTGGGGGCTGCGGGGTTTCTGTACCCATTCCTTGGCCGCGACCGGCAGGACACGACTGGAGTTCTCGAGAGCGTAGCCGCATCGATCCGAACCAAAGCGGAAGACGTCGCTCGCCTGCGCGTGCAGGTCGCTGACCAACAAGCCGGGCAAATTGCGGCGGCAGCGTTCGCGATATTTGAGCGCGTCCGAGTCGGAGGCAAACTGATTCTCGTCGGGAATGGCGGCTCAGCGACCGATGCCAACGACTGGGCGCTCGACTGTGTCTCGCCACCAAACGGTTACCGTCCAGTGCCGGCCGTTTCACTGGCCATGGAACCAGCGAGCATCACCGCGGTAGCGAATGACATCGGCGCCGAGGCGATCTTTCTCCGTCAATTGATCGCTCTGGCGGGGGAGAATGACGTCTTCGTGGTGCTGTCCACAAGCGGAGGGTCGGCCAACATCATCTCCGCGATCGTTGAAGCCAGCAAGCGTGGGTTGCTTGTTATCGCGCTCCTGGGTTACGACGGAGGTGAGATACTGCGGCGCGGTCTCGCCGACTTTCCCGTCATCGTCCATTCGGACTACATACCCCGCATTCAGGAAGTTCACGCGTCTGTGTATCATGTCATGCGCGACTTGTTCGAGGTGTTTGCGAATGGCTGACGCCGAGAGCTACGTCCGGGCACAAGTCACGAAGGTTCGCGGAGTGGTGCAGGGCGTGGGGTTCCGGCCATTTGTATTCCGTATCGCAAGTAAGCGTGGTGTAGCCGGATGGGTGCTGAACGATTCCTCCGGCGTCTCAATCCACGCCGAAGGCACCGCCGCAGCGCTGGCAACGTTTACGAAAGAACTTCGGGATCTCGCTCCAACGGCCGCACGCATCGACTCTATCGACACGGAGGCAACCACACCCGCGGGGTTCCACGATTTCCGGATAGCCGGCAGCGTCGACAGCGAGGTGACGAGTGCCGGGATCTCGCCTGACCTGCCTGTGTGTGACGACTGCATCGCTGAGCTATTCGACAAAGCTGATCGCCGCGCGGACTATCCATACATCAATTGTACCGCATGCGGGCCGCGATATTCCATCATGCATGGGCTTCCATACGATCGCCGCAACACGACGATGGCACTTTGGGAGATGTGCGCCAGCTGTGCCAGTGACTATGGTGACCCCTTCAACAGGCGGTTTCACGCCCAGCCGGTCGCCTGCCCGGAATGCGGGCCGCAATACCGCCTTCACGATGGTTCGTCACCACAACTGGTGGGAACCGCTGCTATACACGCGGCCGCCGATCTTCTCAACGACGGAAAGATTGTCGCTGTCAAAGGTATCGGCGGCTATCACCTCGCCTGCGACGCAAGCCGCTCCGATACGGTAGCCGCGCTCAGGAACCGGAAGTTCCGCAAGGAGCGGCCTTTTGCGCTGATGCTGCGGGATCTCGAAAGCGTTCGGCGCACGGTCGAGCTTTCCCCAGCGTGCGAAGCGCTGCTCACCTCCAGCGCTCGGCCCATTGTGCTCGCGCGGGCGCTGATCACGCTCGCCGGCGTCGCGCCCGGCATGAGCGAATTGGGAGTGATGTTGCCGTACACTCCTTTGCACCTCCTGCTGTTCGCGCATGGAGCCCCCGAACGGCTGGTGATGACCAGCGCGAATCGTTCCAGCGAGCCGATAGCCTACCGCGACGACGACGCGATTCAGCAGCTTGCGGGGATAGCTGACGCATTTCTGGTTGGCGAACGTCCGATAGCGCGCCGGGTTGACGACTCAGTCGTGAAAATCGGGACAGCCGGACCAATGCTGCTGCGCCGATCGCGTGGATA
>JACDCM010000598.1 GCA_013817545.1 Gemmatimonadaceae bacterium
CCTCATTCACAATGTGCCGCCCAAGCCGGACTACCTCCGTGTAAAGGTCCGTCGCCGTCTCGAGCGGATCGGTGCTGTGGCGCTCAAGAACTCGGTTTACGTGCTGCCGTGGACCGAGCCTGCGGTCGAGGATTTCCAGTGGCTCCTGCGCGAGATCGCGGCGGATGGTGGTGAGTCCTCCGTCTGCGAGGCCGCCTTCGTCGAGGGTGTCACTGACGGGGAGATGATCCGCGCGTTCCAGGCAGCGCGCGACGCCGATTACGCCATCATCGCCAAAGCAGCGGAGAGCATCGCTACATCGGGAAACGCTCCGCACGGCGACGGCGAGCGGACGGGTCAGTCGGGTACGGCCACCACGGTCGCACGGCTTCGGCGGCGGTTTGACGAAGTGTCTGCGATCGATTTCTTCAGCGCACCGGAGCACGCGCGCGCGCTAGCGGCGGTCGCCGCCGCCGAGGCGCGGCTGCGGGCACTCGCCGGCGGGCCTGGCACGGGTCCGGTATGTTACGACTCGCCGAGCGGGAGAGATTTACTGCGCGGCCGAACCTGGGTCACCCGGCGGGGTGTGCACGTCGACCGCATCGCGAGCGCCTGGCTGATCCTCCGGTTCATCGATCCTGCAGCGAAGTTCAAGTTTGTCCCCGCGAAGGGGTACCGGCCGAAACCTCGCGAGCTCCGCTTCGACATGTACGACGCCGAGTACACGCACGAGGGCGACCGCTGCACTTTCGAGACGCTGTTAGTTCGCTTCGATCTGCACGACAGGGCCCTTCAGGTCATCGGGGAGATTGTCCACGACATCGATCTCAAGGAGGCGCGATTCGGGCGGCCGGAGACTGCCGGCCTTGCTACCGTCGTCGAGGGGATCGCCCTCACTCACGCGGACGACGCGACTCGACTCGAGCGCGGGGCCCTCATGCTCGACGGGCTCTACTCCGGCGTGCGACACAAGGTGGGTGGTGGCCGACAAGTTGACTGAGCCCATCACGCTCTCCGGGATCATTCCGTCGGACGCGGAGGTTTATGTCCCGCACCAGTCATACGGAGCAGTTTTCTGGCGCTTCCTCCGTTTCGGTCTGATGGCCTGGGGCGGACCCATCGCCCAGATCGCGATGATTCGCCGCGAGCTCGTCGATGAGGAGAGATGGATCACGCCGGCCCGCTTCAACCGCGTGCACTCTCTGTATCAGGTCCTGCCGGGTCCGGAGGCTCACGAGTTGTGCGTGTACTTCGGCATGCGGGCCCGCGGGCGGCTTGGCGGTTTCCTCGCTGGGTTGGGTTTCATGCTTCCGGGCTTCGTGCTCATGTTCCTGCTGTCGTGGCTGTACGTCGCGCAGGGCGGCAGGTCGGCACTTCTGGCAACGATCTTCTACGGAACGCAGCCCGCGATTGCCGCGGTAGTGATCCGTGCCGTGCATCGCATTGGACAGCCGGTGCTTCACGATGGCTGGTTGTGGGCCGGGGCGGCGACCGCCGCTGTAGCCGCGGTCGCGGGTACGCCTTTTCTCATCACACTTCCCCTCGTGGGGCTCTCGTACGTGGCAGCTCGCCAGGGACGGCGCTCAGTAGCGGTTTTCATTCTTGCGGTCGCCGTCGGGATCGCCGGCCTTCACTTGCTTCAGCGTGGAGCGGTCGAAGTCACTGCGGTCGAGGCGGTTTCAGGCACGCTCCCCGGTGCCGAGCCGTCGCTGATCAAGCTTTTCGTCTCCGGTCTTCGCAGCGGACTGCTCACGTTCGGAGGCGCGTACACTGTCATTCCGTTCCTTCAGCATGATGCAGTGGTGCGCGGGGGCTGGATGACAACGGAGCAGTTCCTCGATGGCCTCGCACTTTCCGGAACACTGCCAGCGCCGCTCATCATCTTCGCAGTGTTCGTCGGCTATCTTGGTGCTGGAGCGCTGGGCGCCATTGCGCTCACCTTCGGCATCTTTTTACCAGCTTTTGCTTTCACACTGGTCGCCCACGATCGGCTCGAGCGCCTCATCGCGCGGTCGGAGCTGCACACGTTCCTCACAGGCGTCACTGCTGGCG
>JACDCM010000220.1 GCA_013817545.1 Gemmatimonadaceae bacterium
CTATATAGTTTCCCTTGATTTCTACAGTGACGGCAACAACAACGACATCTCCAATAGAACTCAGCATTAGATCGCTCGATTCAACTGTATGCAGGTTGATATTACCAGAACGGTAATTTTTCAGATCCATCGCTTTGGTTGCCGTTTCGCCATTGGGCCCGTTGAACAGAAGATCATCGTGAAGCAGTGTATCAAGGAACTCCACGTTACTGGTTTTCATCGCTTCCACTAGATCACTCTCGCTGGCGGTGACCTGGGCTTTGTGCGTGGCGTCCATGGTGTTTGGCTTGATTGTTCCTGTAGAAATGCCGCTGCGTTCCACCAACCTACCCATTAAACAGAGAAGATTCATGGCCACGATTCAGAGAATCAGCCCCTGCTTGTGGTTCGCGGATGAGGCCGAGGACGCTGCCCGGTTTACACCGGCATCTTCAAGAACTCGCGCATCACGGCGATTACCCGGTATGGCACGGCAGGGTTCGAGCAGCACCATCGGCCCGCCGGATCGGTCATGGTGGTCGCGTTCCAACTCGATATTCGACGCCGGTTCGGCGGCCGCTTCGGGCTCAACGCGTGGGTGGAGCGGCCGGGTAAAGTGAAGGTGGGGGATCGAGTGGAGCTGCTGGATCCTTTGAATCCGCGCTCGGTCCAATGACGGGGTAGCGCCGAGTTCAGGCGCTCAGCTGCAAGTTGACCCCCCCTGCGGTTCTCGGGGGAAACTGAAAGTCCTCGCCAGCTCCTGGACCGTCGCTGCCGACCATAACTTTGGAGCAAACGCCCCAGGCATGGTGCGCGCACTGCGGCACCGCCACTGACTCTACTTGACAATCAAGATGTAGACCGGATATCGTCTACCCATACCTCCACTCCGGAGCTCACGTGGACGAGACCAATACCGACGTTATCCAGGGCACGCTGGATATGCTGATCCTGAAGACGTTAAGCCTCCAGCCGATGCACGGCTTCGGCATCGCACGGCGTGTCGAGCAGATCTCCCGCGGCGTGTTCAAGGTCAATCCGGGCTCGCTCCTTACAGCGCTCCAGCGACTCGAGCGAGCCGGATGGCTGGATGCGGAGTGGCGCCAGACGGAGAACTCGCGCCGGGCGAAGTTCTACTCGCTCACGCGCACCGGCCGGAAGCAACTCGACGTCGAGACCTCGGATTGGGCGCGACGCTCCGCGGCCATCGCTAGGCTACTTCGCGCGGAGGGCTGAGTCCATGACGCTATGGCGCCAGCTCGCGCGCGGCGCGCGCGCGCTGACCAACCGAACCGCAGCCAGCAATGATATTGCGGAAGAGGTACAGCACTATCTCGAGCTGGCCACAGCGGCTCATCTCGCCCGCGGACTCTCGCATGGCGAAGCACTCCACGCCGCGCAGCTCGAGCTCGGCAACGTGACGAGCGTGAAGGAGCAGGTGCGCGGGTACGGCTGGGAGAACTTTGTTGAGACTCTGCTCGCCGATCTCCGTTTCGCCGGTCGCAGACTGCGTGCCGAACCTGGTTTTTCGGCGATCACGGTGTTCACGCTGGCGGTCGGCATCGGCGCCACGACCGCGATCTTCAGCGCGGTGAACCCGATTCTCTTCCAGTCGCTGCCGTATCCGGATGCCGGCCGGCTCATGATGATCCGGGAGATTGGAAGCGACGGTTCGCATAACGCCGGATCGTTCGGCATGTATCGCGGCCTGGCGGAGCGGTCACGCTCGTTCGACGCGATCGCCGTGATGAAATCCTGGCAGCCAACGATGACGGGCAGGGACATTCCGGAGCGCTTCGAGGGACAGCGTGTCAGCGCGAGCTATTTCCATATACTCGGCGTGCCACCGACGCTGGGAAGAGACTTCCTGACTTCCGACGATAAGCTCAATGCGCCGAACGTGGTAATCCTGAGTGACGGCCTGTGGCGCCGCCGCTTTGGCTCCGATCTTACCATCGTCGGACGCCGGATAACTCTCGACGATGCGGCTGGTAGCGCAGCCGACAACAGCTACGTGGTCATCGGCGTCATGCCGAAGGGTTTCGAGAACGTGCTTGCTCCATCGACCGAGTTATGGGCTCCGCTACAGTACGACATGTCGCAAGGGCGGGCCTGGGGTCATCACCTGCACACCGTGGGACGACTCCGCCCCGGGATCACAATGGATCGAGCGACGCGGGAGCTCGACGCACTCGGGGGCGCGGTGCTGAGCGAGCAGCGTCCGGCGACATACCCTCCAAAGGTGAAGTTTCTGGTCGCCTCACTGCAGGATGACATCACACGCGGCGTGAGACCGGCGCTCATCGCTATCATCTTCGCGGTGATCCTCGTGCTCGTAATCGCGTGCGTGAACGTGACGAATCTGCTCATTGCCCGCGGCGTGCGTCGGCGCGCCGAGTTCGCGCTGCGTGCGGCGCTTGGCGCTGGTCGCGGCCGTCTGGTGCGGCAGCTTCTAACCGAGAGTCTGCTCATCGCCGCGTTAGGAGGCGTGGTCGGCATGGTGGTCGCAATGCTCGGCGTGCGCGCGCTGGTCGCCCTGAGTCCGCCGAACCTTCCGCGCGTCAGTTCCATTGCGGTGGATGGCAGCGTGTTCGCCTTTGGATTGGCCATCACGACGCTGATCGGTCTCGCTTTCGGCGTGACGCCGGCACTGCAGGCGGCAAGCAGCGATCCGAACCGGGCGCTGCGGCACGGTTCGCGACGCACGGCTGGAGGGCACCGCCGCATCCGGGCCGCGCTAGTTGTCGCGGAAGTCGCGCTTGCGCTTGTTCTGCTAGTAAGCTCGGGGCTGCTGTTGCGAAGCCTCGAGCGCCTGTTCGCGGTCCCGGCAGGCTTCGACTCCTCAGACATTCTCACGCTGCAAGTGCAGGCGTCGGGGCAACGGTTCGACGACAGTACTACCCGGCGCTTCTTCGCGCGTGCGCTCGATGCGGTGAGGCAGGTGCCTGGCGTCGGGGCCGCGGCGTTCACGAGCCAGCTGCCGCTGAGCGGCGACAACGACCTGTACGGTGTTCAGTTCGAGCCAAGTTTTTCAGACGACCCCGGCGAGCTCGGCGGCACGTTTCGCTATGGCGTGAGCTCGGGCTACATCGCGACCATGGGCATCCCGCTCCTGCAAGGTCGCCTGCTCGACGAGCGCGACCGGTTCGGTGCGTCGCGCGTAGCGCTCATCAGCGAGTCGATGGCGAATAGAAGGCTACCGCTGCTCGATGCAATCGGACGGCGTCTGTACATCGGACCGAGGGAAGGAGAGCCCTACACCGTTGTGGGAGTGGTAGGCAACGTGAAGCAGATGTCGCTGACCTTGGGCCAGTCGGATGCGGTCTACATACCGGCAACACAGTGGCATTGGGCGGACAACGTCATGTCGTTGGTGGTACGCACCCGCGGTGGTGCAGGCGCACTCGCTCCCGCTATTCGTGAAGCCATCTGGTCGGTCGACAAGGATCAGCCGATCGTGCGTGTTGCCACGATGGACCATCTGCTCGCAGCATCGGCGGTGGAGCGGCGCTTCGCGTTGATCCTGTTCGAGGCGTTCGCACTCGCGGCACTGCTGCTCGCCGCTGCCGGCATCTACGGCGTGCTCTCCGGCAGTGTAGCGGAGAGAGCGCGCGAGATCGGAGTGCGGTCCGCGCTGGGCGCCACGCGCGGGAACATACTCGCGTTGGTGTTTCGCCAAGGGTTGAAGCTCACCGCCCTTGGTGTCGTGATCGGCCTCGCTGGGGCGGCCGCTGCGAGTCAGGCCATCAGCGCGATGCTGTTTGGCGTGTCGCCACTGGACCCAGTCACGTACCTCGGTGTGATTGTGCTACTGCAAGCGGTAGCGGTGATCGCGTGCTGGCTGCCCGCGTGGCGCGCGGCGCGGCTCGATCCAGCGAGCACCCTGCGGGCGGAGTAGCCGGCCGTTGGAGTGGACAAGGCGGCGTGGCACATGCAAGGTCCGTCTGAGGGCGGCAGGGAGTGCGAGTCGCCGGACTGGGGATTGCGCTCGGTGCAAGCATCGTGCTGTTCACCGGGCGGTGGATCCGATCGCTGCTATTCGAAGTTTGTGGCGTCCATGGTGTTTATTGCTTGATTGTCGTGCAGAAGTGCGAGCCGTTCCACCAACCTGCTTATCAACCACGGAAGAATGATGGCGACAATTCAGAGAATCAGCCCCTGCTTGTGGTTCGCGGATGAGGCCGAGGATGCTGCCCGGTTTTACACCGGGATCTTCAAGAACTCGCGGATCACGACCATCACCCGGTATGGGACGGCTGGGTTCGAGCAGCACCATCGGCCGGCTGGATCGGTGATGGTGGCTGCGTTCGAGCTCGATGGGCACTCATTCACAGCGCTCAACGGCGGACCGTTGTTCAAATTCAGCGAGGCCATTTCGTTCCAGGTGAACTGCGAGACGCAGGACGAGATCGACCACTACTGGGATAAGCTGTCTGCCGGCGGCGATCCGAAGGCCCAGCAATGCGGCTGGCTGAAGGACAGGTACGGCCTTTCCTGGCAGATCGTACCCAGCATGATGGACGAGCTCTTCAAGGACGAAAAATCAGAGGGGACGCAGCGTGCAATGGAAGCGATGCTGCGAATGAAGAAGCTCGATATTGCCGAGCTTCGCCGGGCGCACGCCGGAAAGGCGTGAATGGCGGGTGACATGGACGGCGCTCTCTGGACACTGTCGCCTTCCGGCGACTTGAGTCATGTATAGCGAGATTGTGTGAGACTCCACACTCCAAACCCACCGAGACCAAGGCGTTATTGACATGCTGATCCACGACATCCGGGTAGGCCTTCGAAGCCTCCGCCGCACTCCGGGCTTCGCCGTGACGGCGATCCTGACACTCGCCCTCGGGATCGGTCTCTCGACCGCGGTCTTCACTGTAGCTGACGCGCTGCTCTTGCGGCGCCTCGCCGTTCTCGATCAGGATCGCATAGTCGTGCTCTGGGGCGAAAAGCGCGACGGAAGCTTTGACAACTTTCCACTCGGGCTCAACAGCGCACGCGAGTTCGAACAGCGAGCTCGATCTCTCAAACGCGTCGCGTTTTTCGGCTATGAGGGTGCTTTCCAGCAGGCGATTCGTGAGGGCGACAACATTTCCCGTCTTCGCCTGGCGCTGGTGTCAGGCGGATTTTTTGATGTACTCGGGACGCAACCAGCGCTCGGTCGAGCGCTCCGGGAATCCGATGATGTCCTCGGTGCGGCGCCGGTTTCGGTGCTCACGCACACTACATGGCAACAGAGATTCGGCGGTGACCCAGGTGTAATCGGACAACAGATCGTAATGCACGAGAACGGCGCCGCGTACACGATCGTTGGTGTGATGCCACCAGGACTTGAGTTCCCACGTGGCACCGAGTTCTGGGCGCCGGTCGTCACGTCGGTACCCCCGGAAGGTATGCAGTACCGTGCGTTCAATCTCGTTGGTCGCCTGGCGCCGGGCGCAGCGCCGATCCACGCGCGGCAAGAACTATCTGACTACTTCGGGCGTCCGGATGCCCCGCCGTACCAGCGTGAGTTGCTGGGCGTCGTACACACGCTTCCGCGTCTCGTCCTCGGCGACGCCAGGCCGGCGCTGTTCGTGTTCGCGGCTGCCTGCGCGCTGCTTCTGCTTATCACCTGCATCAACGTCGCCAACCTGCTGCTTGTGCGCGGTCTCATGCGCGTGCGTGAGATCGCCGTAAGATCCGCGCTCGGTGCGGGCCGTGGGCGGGTCATCCTGCAACTGCTGACCGAGAACGTGCTTCTCGCGGTCGTCGGCGGCGCGCTCGGTATCGCCGTCGCGGCGGGTGCCCTCCAGAGCTTCGTAGCCTTCGCGCCGGCCGGCGTTCCACGCCTGGACGAGATCCATTTGAACGCTACAGCGCTGGCGGGTGCTATCGGGATCACTTGCGTCGCCATGCTGATCTTCGCCTTCGCGCCGGCGGTGGTGACCTCGCGCGTGGAGCTGCAGCAAGTGCTTCGGTCGGACACGAGGCAGAGCGCCAGCCGGCGCTCCCGGCTAGCGGTGGAAGGGTTGGTGGCGGGACAGGTCGCGCTCGCGGTGCTGGTGCTGTCGGCCGCAGGACTGATCGCCAGAACCCTTATCAAGCTCGAACGTGCTGAGCTCGCCTTCGAAGCGTCTAACTTGCTGATCGCCGAATTGGCGGTCCGCTCCGACCGCTTCAACGACGCAGCTAAGCAAGTCGCATTGCTCGAAAGATTGGTGCCGGAGATTCGTGCGATTCCTGGCGTACAGGCCGTGTCGCCAGTCGTAGCGATCCCTTTTGCGGGTTCCGCTGGATGGGACGGTCAGTTGGCCGTCGAAGGACAGTCGGCCGAGGAGGCAACGGCCAACCCGATTGTCAACATGGAGGTCGTGGCGCCGGACTACTTCGCCACTTTAAGAATGCCGGTGCTTAGCGGGCGAGGCTTCACGGACGCGGATCGCACTGGTTCGCCGGCCGTTGTCGTAATCAGTGCGACCACGGCGCGTAACTTCTGGCCAGCGGGCGATCCCATTGGCAAACGAGTGGTGTTCGGACCCCCGCCGGGGCGGACGCTCACCGTCGTCGGAGTAGTCCCGGATACCCGCTACCGCGACCTCAGAACCGCAAGGCCCAGCGTCTACTTTCCGCTGCATCAATCGTTCTTTCCGTTCGCGCCGATGAACCTGGCAATTCGCACCAGTGGCCCGCCAGCTGAGCTTGTGGGGACGCTCCGGCGTGTTATCGCAAACGCGGATCCAGGCGTCGCATTGGCGAGTGCGTCACCGTTCGACACGTTCCTAGATCGGCCGCTGGCGCAGCCGCGACTGAACGCGGTGCTCCTCGCCGTGTTCGCGGGCACCGCGGTCGTGCTGGCAGCTGTCGGTCTGTTCGGCGTCATGGCGACAAT
>JACDCM010000599.1 GCA_013817545.1 Gemmatimonadaceae bacterium
GGCAAGGATCACAAGCTCGGTGCACGCGCCAACTTCGGCAGATGGCTGCGTTACCCGCAGGTGTCGAACGGCCTCCGTCTCCTCCCAAACGGAGACACGCTCCAACTAACCGTGCAGACATCGGCTAGCACCGAGCGACGGGTACCAGTTCCGGCGCGACCTACAGGGGAAGGCTACGCCCGATTCCATGGAAAACCGAATTGGGTGCAAGCGCACCTCACGGCTGGTGGCGAAGTCCCGCTCTTTCTTCGCGATACAGACAAGCCGTACTGGTTCACCATTCTGCCGGCCGAACGTACGGTGTACTTCCAGTTCAACCGCGTACGAAACGTTGGAGACGAGTCGCTGGAAACCTTTGCGCAGAGAATGTTCGAGAGCGCGGACTCCGCGCTCACCGAACGGCTGGTGATCGACATGCGGTGGAACTACGGCGGCAATACCGCTCTGCTCGGTCCCCTGCTGCGGGGCGTGATGGCTCGCGAGCGCTTCATGAAGCGCGGCGGGCTCTTTGTGATAGTGGGTCGCCATACCTTCTCGGCAGCGCAGAACGCAACGACGCTGCTGGAGCGATACGCAAACCCCATCGTTGTCGGCGAGCCGACTGGGTCGAGCCCGAACTTCGTTGGCGAGGACAATTTTTTCCCGCTGCCTTACAGCAAGATGGCGGTAAGCGTATCGGACCTGTACTGGCAGGCGTCGTGGCCGCAGGACGAACGGATCTGGATCGCTCCATTGTTACTCGCTGAGCCGACGTGGGATTCGTATCGCAGAAACATCGATCCGGCGATGCAAGCGGTAATGCGATACCCCAGGTGAGTGCAGGCGCTGAAGAGATCGCGATAAATGAAAAATCGCTGATTCCTTGAGGACGACAGCCGTGTTGCTTTACGAAAGCCCGCCGAACCATGCGGGTCAGTGGCTGGACTCTCTCTGCATTACGTCCAGCACGAAACTCTGTACTGGTTCGGCATGCGATTGCATCGCGAGGGTGTCGGAAATGGATTCGGCCACACGCCGCGAACGCAAGGCGCGGGCGGCAGGTGAGCAGAGGAAAGAAACCCACTCGGCGGCACCGTCGAGCAGCACGATGCCAGGGTCAGATTGTAGCGATAGTCCCCTCGCCCCGAACGAGGTCGCGAGCACCGGCACTCGATTGTAAACCGCCTCGGCGAACTTGACGTTGACTCCTCCGCCAGTATGGATCGGACAGATCATGAAGTCGCAGATAGGCCAGATGGCCTCAATCTTCGGAACAAACCCGTGGTTGACGATGCGCGGATTCCGCGGCGCGGCCTCCCTGCTTTTATCCCCGAACAAGTGCAAGCGCGTGTCGATGCTGGTATGCGGAAATACTTCCCTCAGGAACCAGCGCAGTCCTTCTCGATTCGGCCACCAACCGAAATTTCCCATAAAGCCGATTTGTAAGCCAGCCTCGGTATTCCTGGAGCCCAGTCTTTCCGGGGGCTGATAGCCGAACATCGGCGGAACGATCAGCACGTTTGTGTCTGGATTCTCAGCGAGAGCGAACTCGGCGTCCTGACTGGACAGAAAAATTATGTTCTCGACCTGTCGCATCCCGGCCATCTCGTAGTCCCGCAACCGGCGCCAGTCGCGCATTAGCGCTCCGCGCGCGAGGCGTGAACCCGCATACAGCCCGTTGATCTGAGAGAGAAAGAGCTGGTGCTCGATATTGTGAGCCAGCAGGATTTTTGGAATGCCTGGCGGAAGATGGGGAAGCAGCCAGAGAAGGTCGGAGCCGTTGATCAGAACGAGGTCGAACTTCTGCTTGTCAAGCAATCCCTGTACGTCACTCAGGAAACGTCGCGAGTAAGTCAACAGAGCTTTGGATGGCAACGGCGATACGAGCGACCCAACCACGCTTGCGAGCTGCCGAGCGCGCTGAAACCTGCCCTGGGTGCTCGCTGGAAGAACCTGCTCGATCTGCGCGCCGAGGGGATCCTGTCCAAGCAGTTGGAGAATGGCCCGAGTGACTGTCCCAGCCCCGCCACGATGCACCGAGGGATCG
>JACDCM010000600.1 GCA_013817545.1 Gemmatimonadaceae bacterium
GTCCAGCGTGCGGTGACATTCTTACCGCCGGCGACTGACCACGTGTAAACATCCGAAGGCGACCTCGCCCCAGCGACGTTGAATGCCAGCAGCGCCTGCTTTGGATCGCGATGCCAACGCAGTCCGGAAATGACGGAGGCCGAGAGTGGCGGGTTGAACGAGGGATCGTCCATTGGCCGGGCTGTCACCGCCCCCTTTCCAGCCGTTACCTCAACCATGTGCAGCGTGCTCCTGCCGTTTTCGTTCAGGGTGTAGGCAATGTATTTACCGTCGTGGCTGAGGTCCCAGTCATCGACATCCCAATTCTGATTCGGCAGCAGATAAGTGTTTTCGCCGCTGGCGAGATCGACGTAAGCGAGCCGTTGAAACTCCGAGCCGCGATCAGTCGTGACGAAGAGTCCTTTCCCATCATTTGAGAACAACGCTTTGCCGTAGGCCACCTTCTCCGCACCTTCCGGCAATCGCGGCGTCAATTCCTTGCGCTCTCCGGTCTGCGCCTCAAAGAGCCAGAGATAGCTTTCGTTAATTGAGACGTACTCCTGCACGAACAACTGCTTGTCATCGGGCGACCAATCCACGATCCCCCAGCCGCCGCCCTTCACTTCGCTGAGCAGCCGCTCACTCGTTGGATCGGCTGGCGATTGCACGTAGATGTCGGTATCCGCGCCGTTTCGACGCGTGGAATTATAGGCGATGATCTTGCCACTGTTGCTCCATTCCGGTGACGAGTTCCGCGACTTTCCGTCCGTGAGCATGGTGACCGCGCCGGTCGCAAACTCGTAGCGGTAATTCTGAGTGAACTCATTGCCGCCCGCGCCTTTCGTAAAGACGAAGAAGTCGCCTTTCGTTGTCTCATAGGACCCTTCATCCACGCGATCCGGAAAGAATGTAAGCTGACTGCGAGCGCCGCCCGGCTGAAGCACCTTGTGAATCTGATTGGTGTCGCCGAAGCGGGTCGTGATCAGCATCTCGGGACGGGACGGATGCCAATCCTGGAACGTGGCCGCGCGTGCTTCCGTGTAGGGAGCAACTTCGTCGACTAGATCGGCCGGAATCGGAGGAATCCCGTCGATGACGAGATTGTCGCCCGGAGTGATTGTTTTCGGCGCCGCCGCATCGGCCGCTCGGAGTTGAAGCAGAGGCAAAGCGCACGAGAAAAGGAGCGCGAAGGAGCTGAGAAGGCGAGTCATTGGAATTATTGTGATGGCAAACAGTAGCGAGCTTTCTGCAATAGGAAATCCGATGTAGGCCGGGTCTCCCGACCCGGCGGGGTAAGACGTCGCCCCGCGCACTGAGTTGAATCACGCTCGCCGAGCCGCTGCGAAAACGCGCGGAAGCACCAATTTTGCGGATGCTCGAATTGAGCCGGTGAGCCTCGGGCGGCGGTGTTCGGCATCCCCTTCACGGACCCCTGATCACAGTAGCTCTCGGCAGGAGACAGGCGAGACGCCTGTCTTCCGGGAGATCGCACGCGTCTCGCAGCGTCTCGCGTGCTGATTTATCGGCGGAGCAAAGAGAACCCCGGTGGCGTCACTACAGCGAAGCAAAATTACACCCGCAACGGGACTTTATTTCGCGGCGATTCGCGGTTCGAGACAATCCTCGCCTGAATCGCGCCGAAATTGATTCCGCAGAGGCCACTCTCTGAGCGCCTCCGATTTTGTGCTCGCTTCGAGTTCGGCTTGTTGCGTCTGCTTCCAGTTGCAGCCGTTTGAGCGAAAGCGAAGGATAGCGCAACGGTGGTTTGCGTTTCATATCCATAAACAAGAAAGATCGATCAAAGTGATCATCTGAAACCCAAATTTTCTTTCGCAGAAGTTTCCGCGTGCATCCCTAATTAAACAACGATCAATCCCTCTTGACCCGAAATGCCTCATCTCCTCTGACGACTGCGCTTTGGCGCGGCGAGGCAATCGGCGATCACCACTGGGGCCGTGTCTGGCTGGGCGAACAGCAGCAGCCGTCCGGGGCCGCTCAGGATGTCGCCGGAGGCGAACTCGAGCACGAGGTGCTGAATGTCATTGG
>JACDCM010000601.1 GCA_013817545.1 Gemmatimonadaceae bacterium
TACGCTTGCCCCTGGCCGGATTAGAACGAGATCTCCTTCGCGGAGCTGGTCGATCGCCACCTCTTCAGTACGGTCACCGACGAGGCGGACCGCGGTGCTTGGAAGTAGCTTCGCGAGCTCCTGCACTGCTCCCTGCGCCTGCGAGATCGAGCGCATCTCGATCCAGTGCCCGAGGAGCATGATCGTGACGAGCGTTGCGAGCTCCTCCCAGAGCGGCATGCCGGGAAAGCCCAGCGCCACCACGGCACTGAACACGAACGCCACGGAGATGGCGAGCGCGATGAGCGTCATCATCCCAGGCAACCGGTCCTTCAGCTCACGGATCGCGCCCTGAATGAAGGACAAACCACCGTAAACGAAAACCGCCGTGCCGAACACCGCCGGGATGTACATGGAGCCCGGGAAGTGCGGTGCTGTGTAGCCGAGGGCGCTCTGCAGCATGTGCCCCCAGATAAGCGTCGGGACGGTGAGCGCAAGCGAGATCCAGAATTTGTCCCGAAACATTGCGACGCTATGACCGGCGTGCTTGTCGTGACCGGCGTGTACGGCGTGACTGTCGTGTTCGGCGTGGCCGACGCTTATGTCGTTCGTCTCGGCGGCCGCAGACTTATGGCCATCCTGATGCCGATGTTCGACACCCGACGACTCGTGACGGGTCTCACCATGCACCGCGTGCTGGCTCATCGGTTGTACTTGTGCATCAAATCCACTAGCTCGTCGTACATCGCGTCGGCGTCCGCGCCACCCGTGCGAATGGCTGTTGCGGCGCAATGCTTGAGATGGTTGCGCATGAGCTCGAGTCCAACAGCGCGGAGCGCCTCGTGCACGGCCGAGACCTGGGTCATGATGTCTGCGCAGTAGCGCTCTTCTTCCACCATCTTCTGAAGTCCACGCACCTGCCCTTCGGCTCGTCGCAGACGTTTCAGATTGCGCTCCTTGATCTCGGGATCGACGCCGACAGCCTTGCGACCAGCCTTTCCCTCTTGGGTGCCACAGCCACAGCCACAGCTCGCTTCGGGCGAGGTCGTGAGTGGTGTGCGTGCCGTCTTCGTTGCCATACGTCTCGTCCTTATCAGTCAGGTAAAATCCGTGTCCTGGCAGACCCGGCGCTAAGCCAGACGCAAACGCCGGAGTCGAAGGCTGTTCGTCACCACACTCACCGAGCTGAACGCCATCGCCGCGCTCGCCAGAATCGGACTCAGCAGCAGTCCGAAAGCCGGGTACAGCACACCGGCGGCGATGGGAATGCCGACGACGTTGTATACGAAAGCCCAGAACAGATTCTGCTTCATCGTGCGCATCGTCCGCCGCGAGAGCTCGATCGCTTGCGACGCGCTCCGAAGGTCGCCCCGCATGAGCACAACGTCAGCGGCTTCGGCGGCGATGTCTGTTCCAGTTCCGATCGCCATCCCGACGTCAGCCTGAGCAAGTGCTGGCGCGTCATTGATCCCATCGCCGACCATCGCAACCACTTTTCCTTCCGACTGCAGCCGCTTGATCTCGGCGACCTTTCCCTCCGGAAGAACTTCCGCGACCACGCGATCGATTCCTGCCTGACGTGCGATCGCGTCGGCGGTTCTCCGGTTGTCACCTGTGAGCATCACGACTTCGAGCCCCATTTCATGCAGCCGCGCAATCGCTTCCTTCGATGTCGACTTGACTGGATCAGCGATCGCAAGCAGGCCAGCCAATGCACCGTCAGCCGCCACGTACACGGGTGTCTTTCCCTCGCCAGCGTAATCGACCATCAGCGCTTCGTTCCCTACCGCCAGCGCGACGGAATCGACCACTCCTGTTGCACCGCGCCCGGTCACGGATTCGAAGGACTCAGCCATGGACAGGGACAACTCTCGATCCCGTGCATGCCGCACTATCCCGTCCGCCAGCGGATGCTCACTCGAGGCTTCGAGTGACGCGACTAGTCGCAACAGCTCCTGGTCGCCGGCGACAGGACTGCTGGGGGCAATGACAAGGTCGGTAACAGTAGGGCGGCCCTCGGTGACGGTCCCAGTCTTGT